>CAIOTH010000155.1 GCA_903861145.1 uncultured Bacteroidota bacterium
ATGCTCACTCCAATCAACGGCTTTCGGGGTTAACCTGTTTTGCAATTCTATCCACTTATTTCTTCTTTCCTTAACGGTGTGATCCGGATTGGTATAAAGCCAAAACTGGAAACTATCGCCTAAACAAGTACGGGTTAAAATGCCCAGAATATACTTAAGGTGATTTTTACGGGCACGTTTTAAATCTTCCGCGTTGGTGTAAAATATATCCCAGTGCTCCATGCTCAACAGTTCCATCCCCATACTGGCTACCTCAGCAATTTCAGCAGGGGTTTCTTTAAATGCGTTTATCTCTAAATCGTGTGTAAGGAAGGTTTGAATAGCATGGCCGCCCTCGTGCACTATAGTAATAAGGTCGTGCTCACTATTGGCAGAGTTCATAAAAATAAATGGCACCCCAATTTCCGGCATGGTCATATTGTATCCACCCGGGCTTTTGCGCATGCGCGAATCAAGGTCCAGGTATTTCATCGTATCCATTATGCTGATTCGCTCACCAAAGTAAGGGTCAAGATGGTTAAAACATGCTATGGTCTTCTCAACAAGCTCGGCGGTAGAGTTAAAGGGTTTAAGAGGAGCCTTGCCACTAATGTCTACTTCTGCATCCCAGGGTTTTAGCGGGTTAAGCCCTAACTTTTCTTTGCGCTCTTCAAACAAGGCATTAACAAGAGGCATTACCGTTTCCTGAACTATGGTGTGGAATTTAAGGCAGTCCTTGGGTGTGTAATCAAACCGCCCAAGTTCGTCAAAACGATATTCAAGGTAATTCTTATAACCTGCGTTTAACGCAATTTGATGACGTAGTTTAATTAGCTCGGTTAGCAGGTCATCTAATTTTTCGCGGTCTTCAAAACGCCTGTTGGATACCTTAAGGTATACTTCTTTACGAACTGCACGGTCGGTATCGCCAAAATATGCCTGCGCCTGCTCAAACGTAAGCTCGGTGCCTTTGTAATTTATGCTTTGGGCACCCGCTATTTCGTAAAACTTATTTTGCTTTAAACTTAACTCGCTTTGCAGCGGTATGTTTTCCTCTCGAAACATCTCGATTTCTTTTTTCATTTTCCGTATGGTAGTGAAAAAAGTATCGGGATTAAGCTGGCTGGTGAACGCACAATTGACAAACTTCTTTTTCAGCGAATTATCGAGGGCCGAAAGATTCGGCACCAGGTTTACGTAAAGATTTGTGAGCTCAGATTTTGCTTTCTCGTCGGTAGTATCAATGGTTGTGCGTACATATATCCAGCGAGAATATTCGGCAAATACCGAGTCGAGTTCGCTCCAGTTGGCGAGCCATGCTTTTAGCTCTTGAACTGAGTTTATCTCTTTTGCAAGCAACTCCTTAAGATAGGGCTCAACTATCTGCCAGGTGGCAGGTACAAAGTCTTCAGGCAAATAAGTTCTCTTCTTCCGCTGTGGAATTGAAACAGTATCGTGCATAGCTCCCAATGTTTAATTACGACGCTTTGCGCGGCGTGGTTATTTTTTTAACCGGGGCGGGTTTGCTGCTTCCTTTACTGCTTTTATCGCTCTTTACTGCTTTGGCTTTTGGTTCCTTTTTGCCCGTATCTTTCTTTACTTCTTTCTTTTCCTTATCAGCAGATTCTTCTTTTCCTTCGCTGTTATCTTCGGCAGCTTTTTCGGTGGTTAGCTCTTCAATCAGGTTTTTGGCGTTTAGGATGTTATACCATTTGGCCAGTTTCTTCATGTCGCTAACGTGCACTTTTTCTTTATCGTAATTAGGCAGTGCTGCTTCTAACCATGCTTTTAAACCTGCTTCATCCTTTACATCGGGCACAGGGTGCTTGCCTTCGTTCTTTTTAATCGAAGCCAGAACTTCTTTCAAAATTACCGGCTCATCGGTAGTAAAAATGGTGATGTTATCGAGGGTTGAAAACATGTGCGTTCTGCCCGATAAAAATTGTGTTTTATCATCTACCAAAGACGTTACAATCAATCCATCGTTACGGCGTGCGGCCACTTTAAATAAACCAGGTACACCTGTTACTGCTACTATTTCTGCTATTTCCATACTGTTTCTAAAAATTTTGAGTGGTAAAGATAAAAATAAGTGGCAGGTTTTTGACGAAGCTCCAATGTTATGGGGCTTTATAATAGAAATTAACCTTGAGACAGCGTGGATTGATGGCGGGTTGGCCAAAATCAGAGGTTAGGTATTCTCTTTGGTTTTAGCCGCCACCTCCTCCGAGGTCAATCCATATAAGGCCGGCACTTCAATACCCAATATACTGAGGTATAAATAAATCTGCCCTCGGTGATGTATTTCGTGTTCAGCCATCAGGCGCAGCCATTTCCACAGGGTAATGGGCGTATTGTTAGGGGTAAGGCACTTTTTATTGATGTCATCCTCGGTAAGCGAAAAGAAAATTTGCATGCTTTCAGTATGGGTATCATCCAAAAATTTCAAAACGGCATCATAACCATTGGCCAGTTCAGGTCCGCAGCTCGCATAGCGTGATGGTTTTAGCTGCACGTTTTCGGCATACATATGGCGTTCAATGGCGCCTAAATGCCTTATTAAATCACCAAGCGTAAATTTGCCTTCGCGGTAGGTCCAGTCAATTTTATCAGGTGGAATTTTGGCATTAATAATTTTGGTTCTTCCTCTTACCTTATCGTAGTATTCCAAAAATTCGTGAAAGGTTTTTAAATCCATAAAGCAGTTTTGTGTGAAGATAAACCAATGTAAAGCTATTTATGTTACATAGCAATGCACTTGTCTTCAGTCTGGCCTCTTAATTCTTGCATGTAATGATTAACTTCGCCCTCTACAAAAAATGGAATTTAACTTAACTACAAAATATCAACCTGCGGGTGACCAACCTGAAGCTATTGCCCAGTTAACTGAAGGCATAGAAAAAGCTGAGCGCGACCAGGTTTTGCTCGGTGTTACGGGCTCGGGCAAAACATTTACAGTTGCCAATTTGATTCAAAATGTTGGCAAACCAACACTTATACTTACCCATAATAAAACGCTTGTATCCCAATTGTACGGCGAGTTTAAGCAGTTCTTTCCCGACAATGCTGTGGAATATTTTGTATCATATTACGATTACTACCAACCCGAAGCATACATAGTTTCATCAGGCACTTATATTGAGAAAGACCTTTCGATTAATCAGGAGATTGAAAAGTTACGGTTGAGTACTACGGCATCTTTACTTTCGGGCAGGCGCGATATTATAGTGGTGGCTTCGGTATCGTGCATCTACGGTTTGGGTAACCCCGTGGAATACGAGAACGGAATTATAAGAATACATACAGGCCAGGTTATTGCCCGTAATGCTTTTTTACATGCGCTGGTGCAGAGCCTTTACTCCAGAGGAGAGGATTTAAGTCGGGGAACTTTCAGGGTAAAAGGTGATGTAGTGGAGGTTGCCCTGCCTTATGTAGATTATGCATACCGCATCACCTTTTTTGGTGATGAAATTGAAGAGATGGAGAGTTTTGAACCATCAAATGGCAGAACACTTGGTAAGATGACTGCGGTAGGTATTTTTCCTGCTAATTTATATGTAACTGCAAAAGATAAGCTGTTGCAGATATTGGATGAAATACAGCTCGAGCTGAACACCCAGGTTGAGTACTTTAAGGAAACGGGCAAATACGTTGAAGCAGCGCGTATTAAAGAACGGGTAGACTTTGACATGGAGATGATGCGCGAGTTGGGCTACTGTAGTGGTATTGAGAATTACTCGCGTTTTTTAGATAGAAGAATGAAAGGCAGTCGGCCTTATTGTTTGCTGGATTATTTTCCCGATGACTTTTTATTGGTGGTAGATGAGAGCCACGTTACTATACCACAAATTGGTGGCATGTATGGCGGCGATCGGTCTCGGAAAATGAATTTGGTTGAATATGGATTCCGGCTCCCTTCGGCATTAGATAACAGGCCGTTGAATTTTCATGAATTTGAAACATTGGTTAGTCAGGCAGTTTATGTAAGCGCTACCCCCGGCGATTATGAACTAGAGAAATCAGGTGGTGTGATTGTGGAACAGGTAGTGCGCCCAACAGGCCTGTTAGATCCACCTATAGAGGTGCGCCCAAGCATCAACCAGATTGATGATATAATGGAGGAGATTGATGAGCGGGTGAAGAAGAATGAAAGAGTACTCATAACTACACTTACCAAGCGCATGGCCGAAGAGTTGAATAAGTACCTGGGCCGGGTAAATATTAAATGCAAATACATCCACAGCGAAGTGCATACCCTTGACCGGATAGAGATTATACGCGATTTGCGTCTCGGCAAGTTTGATGTATTAATAGGAGTGAACCTGTTGCGAGAGGGGCTTGATTTGCCCGAGGTATCGCTTGTATGCATATTAGATGCGGATAAGGAAGGGTTTTTGCGAAATCGCCGAAGCCTGATTCAGGTTGCAGGACGTGCTGCACGTAACGTAAATGGTAAGGTTATTATGTATGCCGACAAGGTAACCGATAGCATGCAGCTAACCATTGATGAAACCACACGCAGACGCGAAAAACAAATTGCATACAATACAGCCAATAACATAATACCACAAACGATTTTAAAATCGAAAGAGGAAATTATGCAGCAAACATCTGTGCTGGATATTCGTCGGATATCACCGGATGTTTACATTGAACAGAGCGATGAGATGTCACTGGTAGCAGAACCCGTTATACAATATATGACCGCAGAGCAGTTGACCCGCTCAATAGAAGATACCCGAAAGAAAATGCTTGAAGCATCGAAGGATACGGATTTTCTTACGGCCGCCAAACTGCGCGATGAAATGATAGCCATGCAGAAGCTATTGAAAGAGAAGTTTGCGAACAGCAGGTAAAGTCTACTGGCGAACGACGCTATACCACATAAAAAAAAGGGATGGAAATCAATCCATCCCTTTTTTGCGGGTTCGATAAAACTCAAACCACTTTAAATTATTTCGCAGCGTTTACAGTTGTTCCAGGCTTTGCAGTTGTAGAGGCTTTGGCCTTAGCTTTTGCACGGCTAGGGTCAACCCATCCAATTCTCGAATCATTGCCTTTACCATAATATTCAGGGTGTAGGTATTTACCTTTTTCTGACTCTGCTTTGTCAAGTTCAGGAACTACTCTGTTGTTTTGTGACCAAACATCATTTCTAACACCGGTTACCATCCAGCTAACTTTTACGTTAGGCTTGTCGGTTTTAACAACAAATTGATTGTTGCTTATTTCTTTTGCAACTATAGCTTGAGCAAAAGTACCAATAACAGTAAGTTGGTATCTGAACTCAATATTTTCTGCCTGGAAGTAAGAAGGCATAGATACAACAGCTTCGCCGCTAGCATCAGTAGTAATGTTTCCGTTGTAAATGTTCATCATTTCAGGGCTCTCAACAAAAGAGTGCGTAAGGAATTTATTGGCGGGATCTAAAGGGTGGTCAATTTTGAATGTGCCACCTGCTTTTGCAAGAGTACCTCCAACATAAAAGTTACCTCCAACATAAACATCACCGTCAAAAAAACCGGCTAAGCTCGTGCCCGTCTGGTTAGCATTTCCTGCCTGCACACAAGTGGCACAGGTGGCTGATGCGTATAGTGCTATATTACTTGCTTGAGGAGAACCACCAGTTCCTAAGCTGGTATCTGAAAGCGCATAAACACCAATGTTAAAACCGGCGCTCATATCAGCCAATCCAAATACACCAATGTTTTCCGAAGTAACATCTGCAGGGCCCGAAGCCGAAGCAAATAAACCTTCGTTTATTACACCAACTAAACCTGAATTAGCGTCAGCTTCAACAGCTCTTGCAACGTAATTCGAACTATCTGCAACGGCTAAAACACCTAGGTTAAAGCTTGTTGAGGTTGCTTGCGAACTACCTCTTGCACCGCAATTTAACGCTGTGCTGCCGCCTTCGGCAGAGAAGTAACCGCCGTAGTTAGGGCCGGCACCTACACCGTAGGCATCGCCATTAACACCAATATTGAAAGTACTGCTTCCCGTTGCTGAGAAATCACCACCGGTATTTTGACCGGTAGTTGTGCCCGTAGAGCCACCAATTACACCAACATTTAATGCACCCTTACCATTTAGTGTACCAAATATGGAGGCAAAAACAGCACTTGCACTTGTAGGAGCAGTTAATGAGTCATAAATACCATAAGGAACTGCGGCAGTAAGCGCTGTTCTTATGTATAGTTTAGCTTTAGCTGAACCAGTACCAATACCAACGTTTGTGCCGTTATCGAATACCTGAGAGTTACCAACTGATGTTCCGTTAGGAGTAAACTTAGCTATAGTATTCAGCGTACCCGATACGCTGCCTGAACCTGCAGGGCCAGTAGCACCTGTTGACCCATTCGAACCGGCTGTACCTGTTGCGCCTGCGGCACCGTTAGCCCCGCTTGGGCCTGTTGCACCTGTAGTGCCGGTACCTGTAGCGCCATTTAAACCTGTAGGGCCTGTAGGGCCAGTAGGACCTGTAGAACCGCCACCAGAACCGGTAGAGCCTGTAGGGCCAGTAGGGCCTGTTGCACCTGTAGCGCCACCACCTGAACCGGTGTTGCCACTAGGACCGGTTGCACCTGTAGAGCCAGTATTACCGATACCACCACTTGCACCGTCGTTACCACTTGGGCCCGTTGGGCCAGTAGGACCTGTAGCGCCAGTAGTACCTGACCCGTTAGCACCTGTTGGCCCTGTAATGCCTGCACTGCTGTTTGCAGCAAACAATGCATAAGGAACGCTTATAAGTTGCGACGCACCCATACTTGCAAAACCGGCGTTCGCTACGTTAACCTCTACTTGCAAATATTTTGCACCGCCACCCCAGTTAACAGTAGACAAGTTTCCGTTAGAACCTACTTGTACATTTACCAAACCAAATTGATTGGCAAATGCATTATCGGTTTCGGTATAAACTGCTGTTCCGTTAGCTGTTAAGTCGTGTATAGTGAAACGTAAAACAACTGAAGTATTATTGGCTACCGCATTGCCCTGGGCATCGCGCACTACCGCCTGGTAGTTAAATTGTTGAGGGGCTTGTGCGTATCCTACAATAGATAGCACTACCAAAGCTGCCATAAGCAGCAAATGTTTTTTCATTAGTGTGTGGTTTAAATATTAAGAATAAACTACCGGATAACCTGTAATTTTTTGGTAGTAATGTGTGTTTTGCCGTCCTGTGCAGATACGAACGTCAGTGTCATGAAATAGGTGGCAGTAGCCAGGCTTGTAACATTTGTTTGACCTGTGATTTGACCGTTGCTATAGTTAGCAGCGTAAACATCAGATATTTTTTGTCCAACCATATCATAAAGCGCGATAGTTACTCTACCTGCTTCAGGCATTTGAAATGCAAATTTGGTAATGTCAACAGCAGGATTAGGATACATAACAAAAGAACCGAAGTCATCCTGGGTAACATCTAAAATACCTAATATGATAGAATCATTGGGTTGCTGAAATCCTTGTGTAAGGATGTTGCCGTTGGCAGAAAAAGTTTGCACCATGGTCATTTCACCTACCGTATAAGATAAGCTACCATTGGCATTAGAAGAAAATCCACCGGTACTAGCAATTACCTGGGGAGTTAGAGATTGCGCGTTCATTCCTAACGATGAAACCACGATGGCGAATACAAAGTATAACTTCTTCATGAGTTTAGATTTTGTTGTAAAGAAAGCTTTTTGAGATTAAAAAACAAAAATTATTTTTCAGAAATATTTAAGCCCCATAAAGTGTGGCCCAATACTGTTTAGACGTCAATTAGTTACAAGATAAGCGATTTTTCAAAAAAAAGCAAGATTTGAGCTATTTATAGCTGAAAATCAGGTTGTTTATTATCCTTTGTTAATATAGCATTCGCACTCTTATCGTGCTTTTTACTCCCTTCAAAAGATTAAATGCCTCATTTGATAAGGCGGTGTCAACATCTAATACAACATAACCTATTTCATCGTTGGTTTTTAGATACTGGCCCAGGATATTGATGTTATGTGCTGAGAGCTTTGAGTTGATTTCGCCCAAAACGCCGGGAACGTTTTTATGAATATGCAAAATACGATGTGTTTTAGCCTGCATAGGCAAGCTAAGTGCCGGTATAGAATGCGAACCTGTTGAAACCCCTTTTTCGAGATAGCTAAGTTGCTTAGAGGTTACATCTAAACCTATGTTAAACTGTGCCTCTTCGGTTGAACCACCAATGTGAGGCGTTAAAATAACATTAGGCACATTTTGAAGGACACTCGAGAATTTTGCACCATTTTTTTCTGGCTCTTCCGGAAAAACATCGATAGCTGCACCCGAAAGCTGACCGCTTGTGATTGCATTTTTTAATGCTGTTAAATCAACAACATCGCCGCGGCTATAATTAATAAGTATGCTGCCCTTTTTAAAGTGGCTCAGCATGTGTTCGTTAATCATATAACGGGTTGAGGCCTCGCTGGGAACATGCAGTGTAACAATGTTCGATCGCTTTAATAATTCTTTTAACGACCGTATTTGCCGCGCGTTACCATGCGGAAGTTTTGATTCAACGTCATAATAAATTACGTTCATGCCAAGTGCTTCGGCCATAACACTTACCTGGCTGCCAATATTGCCATAACCTACAATGCCCAATGTTTTACCCCGTAATTCGTAACTGCCTTTAGCCTCTTTTTGCCAAATGCCCAGGTGAGCAGCTTTATTTTTGTCAGTTATTCTTCTAATCAGTACAATCGAAAGGCCAATTACCAACTCTGCCACGCTACGGGTATTAGCGTATGGGGCGTTGAACACTGCTACGCCTTTTTCAGTGGCCGCTTTAATATTTACCTGGTTAATGCCAATGCAATAGCAACCAATGGCCAACAGCTTATTGGCCTTTGCTAACACCTTTTCAGTAACCTGCGTTTTGCTTCTAATGCCTAGTATATGAACGTCTTTAATCTCTTTTATGAGGTCTTGCTCGCTTAACGCTCCGCTTACCTTCTTTACATTAACATAGCCTGCCTCTTTAAACTCCTCAACCGATACATCGCTGATATTTTCGAGCAGCAGTATTTTGATTTTATCTTTGGGGTAACTGGTAGTTTTTTGTTTCATTACTTCTTTCTATTGGGCATATGCCTCTGGGTTTATAGATTTTGTATTTGTTTTTTTGCCTCTAAAAATTCTTCCCAAACCTCTTTTACAATCTCACCGGCTGGTTTAATCTCCTTAACAAACGAGGCTATTTGCCCTATTTCTAATTCGCCTTCGGCCATATCGCCCTCAAACATGCCTTTTTTTGCACGGGCGCGGCCCAGTATGGTAGCAAGTTCTTCAGTAGTAGCTCCTCGGTCTTCGGCTTCCTGAATGCGCTTTTGGAATTCATTTTTTATTAAGCGCACCGGCACCACTTTTTTCATAGAAAGCATGGTATCACCCTCGTTGCTATGGGCAATAATGTTTTTGAAATTATCGTGGGCAGATGACTCCTCGCTGCAAACAAAACGGGTGCCCATTTGCACGCCATCTGCTCCCAATACCATGGCGGCCAACATGCCGCGGCCGGTTGCTATACCACCGGCGGCTATAAGTGGTAGGTTAGTTGCTGCGCGAACCTGCGGTATTAAAACCAGGGTGGTCGTTTCTTCGCGGCCATTGTGCCCGCCGGCTTCAAAGCCTTCGGCAACAATGGCATCACAACCGGCATCTTCGGCCTTTTTTGCAAACTTAGATGACGCGATTAAGTGAACTACTATTATGCCATGATCTTTTAAATGCTTCGTCCAGGTTTTGGGATTTCCGGCTGAGGTGAAAACTATTTTTACACCTTCTTCAATGCAGACGGCAACATGCTTTTCGATATCTGGATATAGTAACGGAACATTTACTGCAAACGGATTTTGGGTAGTTGCTTTACATTTTTTAATATGCTCACGCAATATTTCCGGATACATAGAACCGCTACCTATTATGCCAAGGCCGCCGGCATTGCTAACGGCCGAAGCCAACTCCCAACCGGAGCACCAAATCATGCCGGCTTGAATGATGGGGTATTTAATTTTGAAGAGTTCGGTTATTCTGTTGGTCATTGATATATTTAATCGTTGCGTTCTCCGCGCAAATCTATTTCAGTATTGTCTCCAATGTTGAGGCTTTGGCTGAGGCCGGCAATGGAGGAATCGCTACCAATTAATGAACTATGCAAAACTACATTCTCAAGTTTGGTATATGAGCCGATGATAGAATTTTTGATGATGGAATAATTTATCTCCGTGTTTTCGCCTATTGAAACATAAGGGCCGATGATAGAGTTTTTGAGTTTTACACCTTTTGCAATACTTACCGGGGGAACTATGATGCAGTTATCGGTAGTGCCAAGGTTAACCTTTTTTTCGGCCAGCTTTTTAAGTAAAATAGCGTTGGTTTCAAGCAGTATATCTTTTTTACCCACATCGAACCAGCTATCTACTTTCTGGCTTTTAAATTTAACCCCGTCCTTAATCATTTTCATCAGGGCATCGGTTAAATAAAACTCGTTGTTATTCCTTAACTGGTTATTAACGTTGTAATCCAAGGCATCCATCAATTGTGCCGTTTCCCGGATAAAGTAGAAACCCACAAGGGCCATGTTTGACTTGGGTATTGTGGGCTTTTCAACCACTGCTTTAATAAAACCATCGGCATCAATTTCAGCTACACCAAAAGCACGGGGATCATCAACTTTTTTTACACCCAATGTTGAATAGGGTTCCGATAAAATCTTTTTAATGTCAATATCAACAATGGTATCGCCCAATTGAATGATAAGTTCTTTATTAATGTCAACCAGTTCTTTTGCCCGCCAAACGGCATGGCCCAAACCTTCGCGTTTTTCCTGGGTAACAAACTTTGCGTTAAGGCTAGGGTAATTGCTCTCCACAAATTCCTTAATTTTTTCGCCCAAATAACCTATAACAAAAATGTAGTCGTTAATGCCATTTTCAAGTAATTCATCAATAATGAACGAAAGAATGGGTTTACCTGCCACTGAAATAAGCACTTTGGGCTGGGTGTAGGTAAGTGGCCTAAGCCTGGTTCCGGCGCCTGCAACTGGTATAATAACTTGCATTTTGTAACTGTTGAGTGGCGAATATAGACAGTTTACGGTTTACTGGTAAGTGTTTGCTGGTTTTGAGGTGTTGGGTTGCTTGAATTTCCCTCTTGATTAAAGTTTAAATGTTAGTTCATTAAACAACATCAGGTTTAGATTGAAAACCGAATTGTATTTGCAATTAAACCGTAAACTAAAAACTGTGAACAGAAAACAGTGTTGGTAAAAACCATTGGCCACTTGCTGCTTACTAAAAGCCAACAATTATTTTAGCGCCATAAATAGCAACAGCATGACCAGAGACACCCAGGTTTTTGATATTATTAATAAAGAGCTACACCGTCAGCGTGAGGGTATTGAACTAATTGCATCCGAGAACTTTACATCGGCACAGGTTATTGAAGCCATGGGCAGCTGCCTTACCAATAAATATGCCGAGGGGCTTCCGGGCAAACGCTATTATGGTGGGTGCCAGTTTGTTGATGAAGTGGAAACCTTGGCCATCGAAAGATTAAAGCAATTGTTTGGGGCGGTCTGGGCTAATGTTCAGCCACACTCGGGTGCGCAGGCTAACGCTGCTGTAATGCTTGGCGTGATAAAACCGGGGGATAAAATTCTAGGCTTTAACCTAAGTCACGGAGGGCACTTAACACATGGTTCGCCGGTTAACTTTAGTGGTAAACTTTACGTGCCTTCATTTTACGGTGTTGAAAAAGAAACCGGGCGCGTTGACATGAATAAGGTGCGTGAAATAGCACTTCGCGAAAGGCCAAAGTTGATTATTTGTGGTGCATCGGCTTATTCGCGCGAATGGGAGTATGCTGTATTCCGTCAGATTGCTGATGAAGTGGGTGCTTTGTTATTAGCTGATGTAGCACATCCTGCAGGTTTAATTGCGGCAGGTTTGTTAGCTAATCCATTACAGCATTGCCATATCGTAACTTCTACTACGCATAAAACGCTGCGTGGGCCGCGCGGTGGGGTTATTATGATAGGTCAGGATATGGAAAACCCGATGGGTGAGAAAACACTGAAGGGTGAATTGAAAATGATGAGCGCTGTTCTGGATGGGGCAGTGTTCCCAGGCACCCAAGGGGGGCCATTAGAGCATGTTATCGCAGCTAAGGCAATAGCTTTTGGTGAAGCTTTAACCCCTGAATTTAAAACATACCAGGTGCAAGTGCAGAAAAACGCACAGGCTTTGGCCAAGGCGTTAGTAGCTAAGAACTACGAAATTATATCAGGGGGAACTGACAACCACCTGATGTTAATTGACCTACGCAACAAAAAAGTTTCAGGCAAGCAAGCCGAGGCCGCTTTGGTACGGGCCGATATTACGTGCAACAAAAACATGGTGCCGTTTGATGATAAGTCGCCGTTTGTTACTTCTGGTATTCGCTTAGGAACACCGGCCGTCACAAGCAGGGGAATGAAAGAAAAGGACGTTGAACAAATTGCTGAATGGATTGACAGGATTATTAACGATGTAGAAAACGAAAGCTTAATTGGCAAAGTAAAAGCTGAAGTAAACGAATACATGAAGCAGTTTCCTTTATACGAGTAAGCATATGGATTTTACCACTAAGGCACTAAAAACACTAAGTTGCACTAAGTCTGGTGTTTACTTGTTTGCCAGCTGCCTACGTGAAAAATTGCTTGCCACTATACTTATCGCTTTTATATTATTTCCCCATAAGCTTTATGCTCAATCACTATCGCATGCGCAAATTGCCAATGCCCAATACCAGGCGGGCCAATTTGATTCGGCATTGGCGAGTTATAACAGTGTTATAGCTGAAAGCCCTGCTAAAAAGGAAGGATATTACAACCGCGGGTTGTGTTATTACCACCTTGGGCGTTATGCCAGCGCAACCCAGGATTTTACGCGTTCCTTACAAATAGATTCGGTTTTTGATGACGCCAGATTTATAAAAACCATTACCCTACAACAGCTGGGCCATTGGAATGCCTCTTATATTGAATTTAAACGGCTGAATACAAGCTACACCGGATATAATGAATTGAAAAAACGTATCCAATACCATCTGCTTTCCGTATCAATAAGTAGAAACTGGTATTATATGATAGCCATCATGTTTTTATTCATCATAGTAGTAGCAGTGGTAGCAAAAAGTTACACCGTAAGAAGAGGATATTAGTATGCCGGATTAGCATTACCCCCAATGATTTCTGACAAGCCTGTTTACCTTACCTACACGGCAAAGCTTTCACCACAAGCGCAGGTACGGGTAGCATTGGGATTTTGAAAATGAAACCCCTTTCCGTTTAAACCATCTGTAAACTCGAGTGTAGTATTGCACACGTATAAAAACGAGCGCAAATCGGTAACCAGTTTTACGCCCTTATCTAAAAACTCCTGGTCATCAGGGTTTAGTTTATTGTCAAAATCCATTTTATAAGATAAACCCGAGCACCCGCCCCCGGCCACAGTAACACGCACAAAGGAGTCTTTACTCAATTGTTGCTCCTGCATAATTTGTTCAATCTTCTCTTTTGCCTTATCCGATACGAATAACATACACCTTATTTAATTGATAATGCAAATGTAACGCCTTCTTGCTTTATTTGTTCTCAGATTGTAGTGCATTTAACTAATAACCTGTTTATTATGCTGATAGAACATATTGGAATTGCTGTAAAAGACCTTGATGCCGGTAATGAGCTTTTTGGAAAGCTATTTGGCAAACCCCACTATAAAACCGAAAGAGTGGAAAGCGAACACGTTGACACCTCGTTTTTTCAGTTGGGAGAATCGAAAATTGAACTTTTGCACGCCACCGCGAGTGAAAGCGCCATAGCTAAGTTTATAGTCAAAAAGGGAGAGGGCATACATCATATTGCCTTTGGTGTTGAGAATATTGAAAAGGAAATTGAGCGCTTAAAAGCAGAGGGTTTTCAACCAATCTCAGATAAGCCGAAAAAAGGTGCCGATAATAAGCTGGTTTTCTTTTTTCATCCAAAAAGCGCCAATGGGGTTTTGATTGAACTGTGCCAGGAGATAAAGTAATGGGAAGATACAAACACATATTTTTTGACCTTGACCATACCCTTTGGGATTTTGCAACCAATTCTAAATTGGCCTTACGCCAGATTTTTGAGGAGAATCAGTTGGGTGAAAAGGGAATTCTGTCATTCGAAAAATTTTATGATAAATACGTGCCTATTAATGACCGGTACTGGGCACGTTACCACAACGGTATTGTAACTAAGGAACAATTAAGACACGGCAGGTTTAATGATACGCTAAGGGAGTTTAAGATAAACGATGCCGCCTTGGCTGAAATCATGGCTGAAAGCTATGTAACCATTAGTCCACTAATGACGGCGCTTTTTCCGGATGCAATAGAGGTGTTACAGTATTTGCAGGGGAAGTATAAACTACACCTTATAACCAATGGCTTTGCCGAGGTGCAATGGGTAAAAATTGAACGTAGTGGATTGAAACCCTTTTTTGAACACATTATTATTTCCGAGGAAGTAGGCACTCAAAAACCCGATAAGGCTATTTTTGAAATTGCCATGAACCGGGCTGCTACGCATGCCGATGAGTGCATTATGATAGGCGATAATTACAACACGGATATAGTTGGTGCACAGAATGCAGGTATAGATCAAATTTTCTTTAACCCATTAAAGAACAGAAAAAGGCAACCGGTAACATATGAAGTGAAAACTTTGATGGAATTGAAGGGAATTCTGTAATCTACGTTACTGCGTTTGCATAATATTAAACGATAACGCCGCGCTATCAGTGGCAAAGCTGCCGTTGTAATGAGCCATTTCAATATTGTTGCCCATTATGTTTAACATGCCATTGTTGACTGTTACGTTTATAGTTTGCTTACCATTGCCGCCGGTTGACATGTAATTGCTTAAGGCCCCACCTAATACCAATCTAAAACTTACCTGAGTAGATGTTATTGAATCGGTAAGCTCATTTACCAATGCTACGGTATAAGTGCCATTAGTAGTTGGAAGCGTAGCGCCATGAAAATAACATACAACCGCACAATAGCTGCTGCTATCGTTTACTGAACCATTGTTTGCGCTGAGGTTAAGGTTGTTGTGGGTGGTATCAGCAAAACACTCAACGGTGTTATAGGTAATTGACCTGAACGTCCACGTTTGCGATGGAAGTCCGGGTACCTTATCTTTTGCACATGAGGCTACAATAAATACAGCTGCTACCAAAATGCCACCCACCAGTTTTTTCATCGTTATAATTTTTTTACCCGGCACCCTTAAAAATAATGTTGCACAATATCGGTAAAAATTGATTCGATAAGTGGTTTTATGCGGAAGCCCGTTATTACATCACTGTAGTTTTCGGTGGCTAATTTGTAATCATCGGGATTAAGAGACCCCGTAAGCATAAATATTCTCATTTTCTTTTTTCGGCTGAATGGGTCAGGCACCAACCGTAATTTATCAAGCCACTCAAAGCCATTCATGGCGGGCATATTTATATCTAAAAAATGAGTTCGGGTGTAGGACATTCATTGTTATCCTGGGTGGTAAGGCTTTTGGTAACATATTCCAACGATTTACGGCTTGAGGGGATACATTCAAGATGGTTGGTTACATCAGCCTTTTGAATAACTATAGTATGAAACTCATTATCGGCTTTATTATCATCAATAAGCAGAATTAACCCCAATCTTTTCATAGCTCCTTAATTTATGCATAGTGGTAAATAAATTCAACTTCTCAAATCATGTTCGCGCCGGCCTTGGTATGGTAAAATAGAATGTACTACCAACATCGGGCTTTGATTCCACCCATATAGTGCCCCCGTTTAATTCAACTACCTTTTTGCACGTAGCAAGACCAATACCGGTACCCGAATACTCATCCTGATTATGCAGGCGCTGAAAAATAACGAAGATGCGCTCCTTAAATTCCTCTTCAATGCCAATGCCATTATCTTTTACCGAAAAGAGCCATGTACCGTTTTCTTGCTTTTCGGCATTAACTTCAACAACCGGTGGCACATTGGGCTTGCTGTACTTTATGGCATTGCCTATAAGATTTTGCAACAGCATTTTTATTTCGGTTTTGCTGGCTGCCAACACCGGCAAGTGTCCTAACCTGATAACTGCGTCTTTTTCCCTAATTAGCAAATTCATATCCGCCAATACGATTTTAAGGATATCGTTAAAATTGACCATTTCTACAATGTGCTGTTTACCAAGGCGCGAAAAAAGTAGTAGGTCCTTAATTAATACTTTCAGCCGCTCGGCACCGTGTACAATAAAATTGAGGTACTTGCGCGATTTTGGGTCGAGGTGATGGTCTTCATTCTCTTCTAGCAGCGATGCAAAGTTGGTGATATTACGAAGGGGTTCCTGCAAATCGTGCGATGCTACATACGCAAATTGTTCGAGGCTGTTATTTGATTGCTCTAGTTTTTTTGCATAGTCTTTTAGCGATTCGTTGGCTATGTTTTTATCGGCAATACTTTTTTCGTACTGGGTAGTCATGTCGTTAAACGACTCGGCCAATTGGCCAATTTCATCGCGCGAATAACTTGCCGCCCTGGCCTTTAAATTACCGTTGGCAATAGATTTGGAAGCACGTATGATTTCGTTTAAACCGCGTTGTATGTTACGGCTTACTGAGATGGTAAGCAGCAAGCCGCTGATTTCCACAGTTAGAGCAACGCAAAAAAGTAAGCGCAAAACCAGGTTTTCTAACCAGCGGGCGCCTTCGCCGAGTGTGAAGGAAAAGTCATCTTCAAGTACCGTTAAATTGGCATTGATATCATCGATCTGATTTAGTAGTTCGCCTATACGCGCCTGTGATGGGGATGTTGAATTAATTTCGTTATGAATTTGAGCTGCTATTGAAATCATAGGTGCGCCAACAGAGTCGGCCGCTGTCCATAAAATGATTGCTTTGTGAATGTATGAAACCGAATAAAAGCGTGTGAAGAGCTTTATCATACCATCAACATCATCGGGGTGATTCCGGCCTTCTAAAAAACCTTGTCGCGCGCTGTCAATATCGGGATGAGCCTTAATCAATTGCATTCTAGTCTTATGATCGCCTAAGGGCACCTTCATAAACTCAAGAAACAATCGGTAATCGGCCTCGTTACCTGTACGGGCATATTTGTGAAGAGAGTTAACTGCATCTTTTTCTCCCTTGCTCCATAAACCTTCGCCATTAATAAAAGCCCTTACTGAAGAAAGCGTGGAATTGGCAAACCCAAGGGTAAATAATTCAAGGGCAATAAGTAAAGCCATAATGCCTACAGTAAAGTACAGCTTTTTCGCTATCGATGCATTTTTGAAAGTTTGCAGGAGCGAAAAGTTGGGCATAGAAGGGGGATTTGTTAAAGTAAGGCCAGGTAAAAATCAGCATCTATGGTATTGGTATTAAAGATAAATAAAAAAAGGCTTCGGTGCAAAAAATGTAGAAGGACAGAAAGTTGTAAAAAACAAAACCCCATCCTATTGACAGAATGGGGTTTTCAATATTTTAACCAGGGAATTTATTGCCCTAAATAAGCTTTTAAAGCCTTGCTACGCGATTGTGAGCGCAGTTTGGTGATAGCTTTATCTTTAATTTGGCGGATACGCTCACGGGTAATCCCTAATTGCTCACCAATGTCTTCCAAGGTCATAGGGTGTTCAACACCTATCCCAAAGAACAACTTAATTACTTCGCGCTCTCTTTCAGTTAATGAAGCCAATGTTCTTTCGGTTTCAATTCTTAAAGAGTCTTTATAATCAAGATGTTTATCGGTTTGCTCGGCGTTAAAGTTTTCCAACACATCAATCAGTGCGTTCGACTCACCATCGGTAAACGGAGCATCCATTGATACGTGGCGGGCAGAGATGCCCAAGGTAGCTTCTACTTCCTCAACGGTAATATCAAGCACCATAGCTACTTCCTCAGGGGTTGGTTCGCGCTGGTATTTTTGTTCCAGTTCGCTAAAAACCTTATTGATTTTGGTTAATGAACCTACCTTATTTAAAGGCAAGCGCACCATACGGCTATGTTCGGCTAATGCCTGGATGATAGACTGACGAATCCACCAAACGGCGTACGAAATGAATTTAAAACCGCGGGTTTCGTCAAATTTCTGAGCTGCTTTTACAAGGCCCAGATTCCCCTCATTAATAAGGTCATTTAACGAAAGCGAGTTGTTTTGATATTGCTTTGCAACCGAAACCACAAAACGCAGGTTAGCCCTGGTAAGTTTCTCTAAAGCTGTTTGGTCTCCGGCACGAATTCTCCTGGCAAGTTCA
>CAIOTH010000156.1 GCA_903861145.1 uncultured Bacteroidota bacterium
CGTCTAACCCATAATTTTCTTGATTAACCTGATTCCATAGTTCGATAGAGTACAAAAACGTGTTAGCACCAACCCAATCCTGTCCATCCTAAAATCCTAAAAATCCAAATTCATATATTCTCTCAAAAACAAATTTCTGTACTTTAGTATACTTTTCTGTAAATCGTTATATATAAAATGCTGATTTTAATTAAGTTGCAAAACAAAAAATGCTCAAAAATCAGGCATTTTTCAATTGTATACTTTTTTGAAAATTGCTATATATAACTAGCTGATTACAATCAATTAATACCCTAATAAATTATTAGCGCCGGTCGAAAAAACACTACATTTTCATCACCCTTTACCTGGCACAAACTAACCACCATCATGTCAAACAACGCTTCATTATTCCTCCAATAAAAATAACTAGCATACATCACATTTTTTCGCCAACTTATAGGCATGGTGGGCATAACCTAACTCATCCTTGTCAAGTAAATGAGGAACGGTAGGCGCTTTGCAACGCAGCTTTCCTTTTTTATTAATATTTTAGCTAATCTCATTATAAAAAGGTAAATGGCTACAATTCCCGGTTTAGCAGATTCACAAAAAATACGCTTGAGTAGGTTAGAACCTCAATTAAAAATAGCCTTACAAAGGAAAGACTTTAAATCTGCACAAAATATCATTTTTGATATGCGCTCTTTTTTGACGCCAACTGGACATTATGCCAAACTAATGGAATATAAAAACCAGGTATATGAGCTTGCGATTGAAATTGGAGAATATGATATTGCAGAGAGGGAGCTAAAGGTCAGCAGAGAAAAAATTAATGATAATACGCGGGTTTATCTTGAAGCTACTGCATTACTGGCTATATGTTATTTACGGACGAAGAGGTATGAGATGGCGAAACCATATATACGTGAAGTTTTACAAAACGAAAGAGCTATAAAGTCAGAAAAGGCCAGAAAAGTTTTTCATAAAGCTATTATTGAAAGATTCGTTGAGGAGAGTGTTTTATTTTCTTTAAGAGATGACTACGTAAATGCTTTAGATATTGATGAGATTCAGTCACTCACAGTTGAAATCCTTCGACTAAATGAAAATACAGAGGAGTTGTATAAGAGTTTGGGGAGGTCCGTACCAACACATACGAGGCAAATTCTTGTCCAAATAGATGATTACTCTAAAAATCAATTATCGCCATCGGAGCGATTAATGTTGCCATCGCATAATGAAGCAATTAAAGATGAAGTTGTCGGAAAGACTGTTTTTTCATCTTTGAAAAGAGTAATTTATAATTCCTTATGTGATCAAAAAAGCGATGTTTATAAGGCATTATTTTCTAGTGGGGGCATGGGAATTGTATTGGACAAAAAATATATAACGCCTGCAGTTGTTTCTGCATTGGTGGGTATGGGAATTGGAATTAAAGCTTTGGCGGTTTCGGCGGTGGCGTTGATTATAAGATTTGGGTTGGATGTGTATTGTGAACATAATAAGCCTGTTGGGATTATGGAAATTCGTGAATAAATTTAACTAGCAAAAAAAATATTATATGCAGAAATTGATTGGAGTAGCTAGTATTTTTGGTGATTCCAATAGCTACAATGATGCAAACTTCAAAAAGCATTCACTCGTTTTTGATAAAATCGCTGTTACCGGATTGAATTCAGCGAGGAAGGCGTTTGAGGAGAACCTTTTTCCTATGCCGGTGGATGAACGATTAATGCATTCCAGTTATCTACGGAATTTGGAAAAAACAAATTTAATAATTGATTCCAAGGATCTACATCGCATTCATATTGATGACAGTTGGATGAATAAAGATCAACATAATCAGTTAAAGCATTTTAGCAAAAGACTAACTGAACTTACGGAGAGGCCAGACAACGCGAATGAGGCGCTAAACCTTGCTGTTAGAATGGATGCGTTTGCATTACGAGTAAAGATGAAAGATGATATCGTTGTGCCTATGATTGATGATTTTATAGGCACATCAGTGCAAGCTACGAAACAATCAGTCTACCAACTCGTTATCGACAAAATTCCTTACCCGAACGAAAATGTTTCATGGGACCAAATAACAGATTTTCGCAACGATGAGGATAGTAAAAGAAAGTTTACAGCATTGCGCGTTTGGATAAGTAAAATAAGTAGAAGTAACCTTTCCATAAATGAGGCAGAAGAAGAACTAAATCATCTGTTAAACGAATATGAACATCACTTTAATATTCACAAGTTGAAATTTGAAAGGGGGACATTCCAAACGATTGTTATGGGCGTGGCAGAAATAGCAGAAAGCCTCGCACGGCTGAAATTCAGTAAAATAGCTGAGATAGCGTTTAAACTATCGAATAAACAAGTTGATTTACTTGAAGGTGAGGCCAAACTACCTGGGCAGGAAATTGCATATTTATTTAAGGCAAAAAAGCAATTTAACACTTAACGGCATCCAAGTAGTTCCCCCGCTGGTCTAATGTTTAGGCATTGTGTAACTTAGGCCTAAAATGATATAAGCTTTCAGCTTATATCCCGTTATCCTGCATCTAAGTGCTTTCAATCTTTTGCATAACTGACTCGGGATTCGCTTTTATAACGCATTTATCATCTCTAAATCATAATCATCATAATAAATCAGCGTCCCATTGCATTTCTCACATTACCCAAAAACAAAAAAGTCCCGGCCTTATCGGCGGGGACTTTTTATGTTTTGTGCTTTACAGCCGCTAAAATTACTTTGTAGTAGTAGTAGTGGTGGTAGACGAGCTATCAGAAGTCATAGTCTTGCTAGAGTCAGCAGGAGCAGTAGCTTCAGCAGCCTTAGTTACAGCAGCAGTATCTGTAGTTGTAGTGGTTGTTGATTCTTCTTTTGGTTTGTTGTTGCAAGCTGTAAGAACTACCATAGAAGTAACAACGAATGCGAAAAATACCTTTTTCATTTCTTTGATTTTTGTTTGAGGTTAATTAATTGACGCGCAAATATAATTTTCCCTTTCTGTTTTTTTCAAATTTTGCCAAAATTATTTTTATTTCTCCCTAAAGAAGATGTTAACAGGCACCCCGTTGAAATCGAAGTTTTTACGCAATTGATTCTCCAAATAACCCTTATAAGATTCGCGGATATATTTCGGATGGTTCGTAAAAAAGGCAAAAGATGGGGTGGGTGTAGGCAATTGTGTCACATATTTTATTTTTACAAGTTTGCCGTCTACAGCTGGCGGGCTATACGCTTCAATGGCTTTTTGCATCAAATCGTTCAGTTTTGAGGTCGGTATTTTCTTTTTAATATTGGCGTATACGTGCTCCACAGCCTCAATTACCTTAAAAACCCGCTGCTTTTCAATGGCCGATATAAAGATAATAGGCACATCATTAAACGGCGCCAGCTTGGCTTTTAGCGTTTCCTCGTAATCGCGCGCAGTATTGGTTTCCTTCTCAATTAAATCCCATTTGTTCACTACCACAACAATACCGCGGTGCTTCTTAATGGTCATTTTGTAAATGCTCAAATCCTGGTGGGTAATACCCTTGGTAGCATCTAAAACCACTAAAGCTATATCCGATTCATCCAAGGCCTTAACAGCCCGTATTACCGAGTAAAACTCCAGGTTTTCCTGCACCTTGGCCTTGCCTCTAATACCTGCCGTATCAATCAAAATAATGTCTTTCCCGAATTTTGTGAAACGGGTATGTACCGAATCGCGGGTAGTGCCGGCAATATCGGTAACAATATTCCTCTCCTCACCCAGCATAGCATTTACCAATGACGATTTACCTACGTTGGGCTGTCCTATAATACAAACCTTCGGTATGTTTTCTTCACTCGGGTCTTCCTGCACATCAGCAGGTATGCGCGCCACAATCGCATCCAGCAATTCTCCCGTACCCGAACCCGTCATAGCCGCTATAAAAAATATGTTTTCAATACCCAGGCCATAAAACTCGTTAGCCTCGTGCATTCTTTGTATGTTATCTACCTTATTTACCACCAAAATCACATTCTTTTGGTGCTTCCTCAGCACCTTGGCAAACTCCGAATCAAGTGCCGTAATACCTGTGGCGGCGTCAACAATAAATAATAGGAGGGAAGCCTCCTCAATAGCAATCATTACCTGCTCGCGTATGTGTTTTTCAAAAACATCATTGCTGCGCGGCACAAAACCACCGGTATCAATCACATTAAAATCCTTTCCACCCCAATCACACTCGCCATATATCCTGTCGCGTGTTACGCCGCTTTGATTATCAACTATTGACTTTTTTTCTCCTACTAACCGGTTGAAAAGTGTTGATTTACCTACGTTAGGCCTGCCTACTATTGCTACTGTAAAACTCATTGAATGATGAAAGTTAAATGACTAATAAATATTTGTAACGGTATTTGTAATTCTTTGGCTGCTAATCTTTGCGCTCTTTGCGGTAAAAAATGTATTTTGTATTACTTACTATCGTACCCAAAATGCTTAAGCGAAATCGGGTCGTTTCGCCATTTATCCTTAACCTTCACAAACAATTCCAAATGCACTTGTTTGCCTAAAAATTTCTCTATCTCCTTTCGTGCTTCTATGCCAATAGTCTTAAGCGATTCCCCCTTTTTACCTATCAAAATAATCTTCTGCGACTCACGCTCAACATATATAACGCACCTTATTCTATCAATTTTCTCTCCCTCCTCATAAGTATCCACCTCAACCTGGCACGAATACGGAATCTCAGCGGTATAATTCAAAAATATCTTCTCGCGCACCATTTCAGCCACAAAAAACCTCACGTTGCGGTCGGTCAATTGGTCTTTGTCATAATAAGCAGGGTGCACAGGCAATAACTCAACTATCTTCTTAATCACCTTCTTGCTATTAATACCCGAAGCCGCCGAAATGGCCAGTACCTCCGACTTTGGTAGCTTTTCCTTCCAAAAGGCTATTAATTTCTCAACCTCGCCTTGTTGGCACAAATCCATTTTATTAATCAAAACCAACGAAGCTGCCTTGGTATTGGTTAACAACTCAATAAGGTGTTTCTGCTCTTCTTCCTTTTGGTTTTTATCGGTTACAAACAAAATCACGTCGGCATCTTCAAGTGCCTCATCAACAAACTCATTCATATTGGTTTGCAGCTTATAGGCCGGCTGATTGATATAGCCCGGTGTATCGCTAAAAACTACCTGGTAGTTCTCATCGTTTACTATGCCCATTATGCGGTGCCGGGTGGTTTGGGCCTTTGGGGTAATGATCGATAACCGCTCGCCGGTTAACGCATTCATTAAAGTTGATTTGCCAACGTTAGGCAGTCCCACAATATTTACAAAACCCGATTTATGTTCTATCATTTGTGGCGCAAAAATACGAAAGCAACTTGCATTATGGGTAATTTGGCTTTCTTTAGGCCCAATTGAGGGCTTCAAATTACCGGATAAGCGTAACCGAACCCTTCTTAATTTTCTCCGAAAAGCCATCCAGAAAAGTAAGTTTCAGCACCCACACAAATACGGCCGGGCCCTGCATAACGCCCTTATAGGTTCCATCCCATTTAAAGTTATAGTCGTGGCTTTCAAAAACCTTTTCTCCCCAGCGGTTAAATACCTGCATTTCCATATAAGCAACTCCCGAAAGGTTGCCATATATCTCAAAATAATCGTTATTACCATCGCCATTGGGAGTAAACGCATTAGGCACAAATACGTCATAATCCGGTATAACAGTTACCGTAACCTTATCAATGGCTATGCAACCCGCTGCATTTGTAACTTCAATCTGGTAAGTAGTTGTTACCTCAGGTGATGCAATCGGTTTTTCACAGTTTATACACGATAATGCATAATCAGGGCTCCAAACACTGGTATACGAACCCGAATTCCCCGTAACGGTAAACCCAAGCGTGGTCGAATTTCCCATATTAATTTGTACAGAAGGCGAAGCAGTCACCCCAATAGTATACTGGTACGAGAGCACAAACGAGGTATCCGCAGTGCAATTATTTACATCACTTACAGTTACCGAATAACTACCCGGTGCAAGTCCGCTTAATGATGTTGCGGTAGATCCATTCGACCAAATGTATTTATAAGCCGCGCTACCCGGGCCAACATAGTTAAACGGTAAGCTGCCTCCTGTTACATTTAACACAACACTACCATTAGCCGGTAAATTTGAGCAGGTGGGTTCAAGGGCCCCAGCACCTACAACCAGCACCGGTGGTTGGTTTACAATGGCATTAGTAATAGCCTTGCAGCCATAACTATCCATAACGGTAACATCATAATTTCCTGCCACCAGGTTAGTTCTCATAACCGATGTATTGCCGTCATTCCATAAATAGGTATAGCCTGGTGTTCCTCCGCTGGTGGTTAAAGTAATTATACCATTGTCTCCTGCGTAACACGAAACATTATATGGTTCGGCTGTAATGCCTATTGCCGTTGGCTCATTAACTATTGCACTTAAAGTTGCCGAACACAAATTATGGTCCACAACAGTAAGGCTATAATTTCCTGCAACTAACCCGCTTCTGTTTGCGCTCGTTACTCCATCATTCCAGCCATAGGTATATTGCGGCGTTCCACCCGAAACGACCGTAGTAATAACCCCGTCATGGCTGCCATGGCAACTGTCATTTACAGCTATTTCACTTGCTTGCAACATTGGTGGCTCAGATATTGTCGCAGCACTACTCACGCTACAGCCTATATTATCTGTTGCCACCACAGTATACATTCCTGCCACAGCATTCGTCATATTTTGCGAAGTGCCACCGGTATTCCATGCAAACGTATAAGGCGAAACCCCTCCTTCAATTGTCAAAATTATCTCACCCTGGTTACCCCCATGGCACAAAATATTTAACGGATTAAGCGATATAACCGGAGAGGAAATACTGCTTACCGTAGTCGAAGCCGAAGCAGTGCACCCAATCGCCGGATCAGTCACCGTCACCGAATAAGCCCCCGGCGATGAAACAGTATTGTTAGGCGTCGTCACGGTCCCCCAGTTAAAAGTTGCCCCCGCAGTAGTCGAAGCAGCCGTAATTGTAACACTGGTCACTGCACAGGTTAAAGTAGCTGGCGGTGCAATGCTCAAATTGGGAACCGCAATATTCTGGTTCACCGTAGTAGAAGCTGAAGCAGTGCACCCAATCGCCGGATTAGTTACCGTCACAGAATAAGTCCCCGGAGAAGAAACAGTATTAGTAGCTGTGGTCACAGTCCCCCAATTAAAAGTTGCGCCCGTAGTAGTCGAAGAAGCCGTAATCGTTACACTAGTCACCGCACAGGTTAAAGTAGCCGGCGGTGCAATGCTCAAATTGGGAACAGTAATGTTTTGATTAACCGTAGTAGAAGCCGAAGCTGTGCACCCAATCGCCGGATCAGTAACGGTAACTGAATAAGTCCCCGTAACAGAAACGGTATTGTTAGCCGTCGTCACCGTCCCCCAATTAAAAGTAGCCCCTGTCGTTGTCGAGGACGCCGTAATTGTAACACTGGTCACCGCACAGGTTAAAGTAGCCGGCGGTGCAATGCTCAAATTAGGAACAGTAATGTTTTGATTTACATTAGTTGAGGCC
>CAIOTH010000157.1 GCA_903861145.1 uncultured Bacteroidota bacterium
GAAATTAAGGAAACAGGCATGGTAAAAACCACTGATACCCATGGAAATTTTAGATTTCTGGTCCCTGATAGCGTGCACTTCACCAAATTGACCATAGGCCCAACGAAAAATGGTGGGCTGTTTTTAGATAGTATAGGTGCGATTATTGCAGATAGCGAGGTAAACCTTGACACCGTATTACTTAAAACATCAATTGTAATTACGTTATACCCCGTTACGGATTTGCACGGAATTGAGGTTACTGATAAATTTATAAGAAGAGTTTCTTCTCAAGAAATCCATGTTGAGACATTCCAGTCTCATGGAGTTACCTTACTTAGAGGTGATACAGAAAAGAAAACGCCTTTGCAGAAGATGAAAGATTTTTTTAAAAAGAAAAAAACATCATGAAAAGGCTCCTGCTTTTTATAGGATTAGTATGTTTTTCCCAAGCCGCTTTAGCACAAAAGCCGGCGGCGGCCAAAAAGCTAAGTCAGCGTTTAACCACGCAAGCTCAGTTTCCGGGAGGAGATTCGGCGATGGTTGAGTTCATTCATGAAAACCTGCGCTATCCGCAAATGGAGAGGGATAATGATATACAAGGAAAAGTAGTTGTACGGTTTATGATAGATAAAGCAGGGAATGTAGGGGATATTAAACTTGCGATGAAAGTTTCGCCTGGTTTGGATAAAGAGGCGCTGCGCGTAACCAATCTAATGCCCACCTGGAAACCTGCGATGTACCACAATAAACCAATCACCGTTTACTATGTTTTACCTATAACATTCCGTTTGGAGAAAAGCTGATTAAATCTGATCTCTGTTTTCTCACTGGATATAGTAATTGTAACTAATCGAATCAACCCTTGTGGTACTCATGCCGGCTGAATCGGCATACACCAATTGCGAACTGATATTACCACCGCTATAATTATAACTGTAATCGGTTGTGTTAGTTGTTGAGCCATTTACATAGGTAACCGACTTAACCGGGTTTGCCGAGGACGAACCTAAATATCCCTGGCCAAAATACAGGTTAGCCAAAGTATTTTTAAGACCGGTGTAATAGGTATAGGTATAAGTGCCACGGGGAAGCGAAGTATTTGTTGAATCGACAAGATTGTAAGCATGTTGCGTTATGTTGCCGTTAGTAATGGTAAAGCTTTCATTTAAAACAACTGCGTTAAAATCGTTGTACCATTTAACCCCTACCAAAAAACTATTGCCGTCGTAAGTATATTTCTTTCTTATTCCCACTCCACCGGATGAAGTCAATATATTCGAGGTATCAACTACCGATTGGCTATTCCAGATATAATAAATCGAATAAGCGGGTACACCATTTAGCTGAACCTCGGTAATGCTCTGCCCGTTGGAATAATGAAAGAAATAATGGTAGCGTGTAGAGTCATCATAGTAACCGCTAATAAGCTCTGTTGGAGAGTACAAATAAAGGGTACTCGTATGACTCGAATCGTCATAAACATTTGCAATTCTGGTAAAATGGAGTACCGTGGTATTGTTATCCTTTTTTTTACACGATGCAGAAAAAAGCAAAGCCACAGCAGCAAATAAATAAATCGTTTTCTTCATACCAGATTATAGGTTTATAGCCAGCAATAAAAAGCTGATTTTCTTGAACGTAAATATGAATCAAAAAAACTATAAAGCAACACGTAATTGCATGACCATTGCAGCGCACAAATAAGAGAGAGTAAACATTATTGTCTAAAATTGGGTGTTGTGCGATCTCTCTGTGGAATTTATTTATAGATTTGTTAAGATAGGCCAGGTAAATTGCATCTGCCTATATCGCTATATAAAACTCAACCATGACCCGCTTTTCCGTTACAAAAATCCTGATTTCAATTCTATTATTTATTGGCCTGGTTTCGTACACAAAAATCCCTCAAATAGCAGATTATTGTTACTGGCACACCAAAGTTTTTATAAAGAACGGATGCTGCTTTCCACGGATTCGAACATGGAATATAGGATTGGATGCTGAAGAAATAAAAAGATTACTCCCGACCAATGCAACGGTATTTTTTCAATTCAAAGAAAAGAGCAGCACAGCCGATTCAATAGGGAAGGTAGCTGATGAAATAATCTACCAGTTCTATCCCTTAAAAGTTAAAGTATACGATTCAATCCACATAAAAGCTACTGAACCAAACTATGTAATTGATTATACCGGTACCTTATATCCCAACGCGTCTTTCTTAAATTTAAAATCCGGACAAAAGCTGGTTGATATTAATCACACCGGTTTTTTAGAGGCTAAACCTGGTATTCAACAACCAGAATACATTAAAGTATTTTGGTTCCTCATTCTTTCCGTCTTTTATATAGTTATTGGTTGCCTGCTTCTAAATCTTTTGAAATTTAAAGCAACCGGGTGGTTGCATTTACTTACAACCGGTTACCTGGGCGGGCTTTTAATTGCAAACATAATTATTGGCCTGGAGCTTCTGGCAGGCTTTAGCCTTAGCAAATTGTTGGTTTTAGCAACAAGTGGTATTCTAACAATAATTTTCATGAGTCTTAATCGGTTTAAAATCAAAGCTATTTTTCCGCAGCCACGCACACAAACAGCTTTGCCGATTGGCAAATATACTTTGCTATATAGAAGTATATTAGGTTTTACTGTGTTTGTTGCGGGTTTAGTAATATACCTATGCGTTATAAGGCCCGTTGACTACGGTGATGCCATAAGCTTCTGGATGCTGAAATCGCAGATGATTTTCCATCACAAAGCATTTGTTTTTGAGCCGGTACCACATGCCGATTACCCTATTTTAGTGTCTTTATCAGTTTCAACCAATTATGCATTAATAAACATGATTTCGGATGAAATTGCGGGATGGGGTGTTGCCCTTATTTACATTTGCCTGCTTAGCCAAATTTACTCCGGCACCTATATGTTTACCAGGGATAAATTGATTTCGCTAATAACTGTTGTTTTATATGTATTGCTATATTTTTATCCATATATAACTATAACACCAACGGGTGATCAGTGGATAATGGTTTTCTTAACATGCACTGCAATCAATGCTATATTGTATATCTTAAACAGGCAAAATGAGCACCTGGTTTTATCATTCTTCTTTGCCATAGGGTTAACATTAACCAAGCAGGAAGGCCTTGTTTATTCGTCCTTCATCGGCTTTCTGATTTTGTTCTTTACATTTTCGGGATTTAGAACCGTTAAGCCGTGGTTGGTATTTATTGCATTTTCCATGTTGGGCATATTAACTTTTAGCTGGAAGGCTTTTCTGCTTAAAAAGGGTTTTTATAATGGCCAATCCGATTTTACTAACGAGGCAATTTCATTAACCAAAATTTACAAGTTGATCAAAACCCAAATGCTAACGCTTAACTCTTCTGATCTTCAGAAGGGCTTAGTTATGGGTATCTTAATTGCGTTTGCTTCCATTTATAAAAAAATGCAGTTGATTGAAGTTCAGTTCCTGGTTTTCCTGATTTTCCTCTCCTGGTTTTTTACTTTTTTTTCCATACTGCCCTGGAGCCTTGATAGCATGGTTCGGCTGGGTTGGACTGCAACTCCGAGGCTCGCGGTACAATCATCGCCACTGATAGTTATTTTAATTGGTGTGCTTTGCCGCGATAGGATATTAGAAGCTATTAAACCAGAAACCCGTGCTTAGAGGCAAGTAGAAACAACTACTGCGCCTCATTTAACCCAATGTGGTTTCTTAACATCCTCGTACTTGTTCACTCCATTATTTCTAATACTTTTGCCAACCTTATGAAATTTATTTATTCCTTTTTGGCATTGGCTCTTATTATGCTCTCGGGTTGCAAGCAGGACTTTCAGGTTACTGTATCTAAATACGTTGATACCCCCGTTATATATGGCCTGTTAGCTACCCACGATTATGGCAATGATGGAAACACGCATTACATCAGGATTCAAAAAGGATACCTTTTAAAAGGAAACGCCTACCTGGCCGCCGGCGTTACCGATTCCATTTATTACCCTGATAACCTGTCAGTAAAACTCATCTCCTCTAATGGATTCAGCACCTTTACACTTAGCCGTGTTGATGGCGCCACTGTAGGATTAAATAAAGATACCGGCATATTCGCCAACACGCCAAATTACCTTTATACTTTCCATCAGCTACTTGATTCAACCCGAAACTATACCCTGGTGGTGACCAAAAATGGTGGTGCAGATACCCTAGCCATAGCAAGCACTGCGCTAGTAAACAACTGGAAAATTTATTCGCCCTCAAACCTGGGCCTTTCTACTATTCCATTTGCCAACGCCAGCCCTGCAACTTTAACCTGGAGCGCGGCCTCAAATGCAGGTGTTTATGACCTGACCGTCCGTTTCTTTTATAGAGAGTATATAGCCGCCACTAGTACACTTTCGAAAGATACTTTTATTGACATTCCGATTTTTACCTCTTTTATACCAACGGGTAGCAATAATACTGTTTCATACACCCTGGCAGCAAGTGTTTTTTTAAGTTACATGGCCGAACACATAACCCGAGACCCGCTTGTTTATAGGACATTTAACAACCAGGCCGGGATGCAGTTTAAATTTGCTGCAGGCGGAACCGACTTAACCAATTATTTCATCTCGCAAGAATCTCAAAGCGGGCTAACATCAAGCAATGCCCTTCCTGCATTTACCAATGTAGCAGGTGGGGTAGGTTTGCTGTCAAGCCGTGAGTATCAAGAGGTTGACAATATACTTTTAAGTAACGCGGGCCTCGATACCCTTGCCTGCGACCCTACCGCAAGCTTCCTGAACTTCAAAAACAGTTCCGGGAATATCTGCCACTGACAAATTGACTTGTCTTAATATCGCCCAAACGTAAATTTAACATGGAGTTTTGGCAGTAGTTGTTCTCCAAAATGTCAATTTTGTGCCGATTAGGCTACTTCTATGGCAGTGGCACATGTATTGATAAAGTGCTGCCATAAAACACTAAACATGGGAAAAATAATAGGAATTGACTTAGGAACCACTAACAGTTGCGTGTCCGTAATGGAAGGTAGCGACCCTGTCGTTATTCAAAATGATGAAGGAAGGAGAACTACCCCATCTATTGTTGCGTTTTTGAACAATGGTGAAAGAAAAGTAGGCGACCCTGCTAAACGTCAGGCTATAACCAACCCTACTAAAACTATACAAAGCATTAAGCGTTTAATGGGCTTACGTTACAGTGAAGCGGCTAAAGAAATAGCCCGCGCTCCTTTTAAAGTAGTAAAAGGCGATAACGACACTATACGTGTAGATATTGATGGCAGGCTTTATACCCCGCAGGAAATTTCGGCAATGGTGCTTCAAAAAATGAAGAAAACAGCCGAAGATTACCTTGGCCAAACCGTAACCGAAGCCGTTATTACAGTACCGGCTTACTTTAACGATAGCCAAAGACAAGCTACCAAAGAAGCAGGCGAAATTGCCGGCTTAAAGGTGAGGAGAATTTTGAACGAACCTACCGCAGCCGCTTTAGCTTACGGCCTTGATAAGCAACACAAAGATGTGCACGTAGCTGTATACGATTTGGGTGGTGGTACTTTCGACGTTTCGATACTTGAAATGGGTGATGGTGTATTTGAAGTAAAATCTACTAATGGTGATACTCACTTGGGTGGTGATGACTTCGATAACGAAATAATACAGTGGTTGGCTAACGAATTTCAAACTGAAGAAAGAGTTGACTTACGTAAAGACCCTATGGCTTTACAGCGCTTAAAAGAAGCTGCCGAAAAGGCCAAGATTGAACTTTCGTCAAGCCAGGAAACTGAAATTAACCTACCTTATATTACAGCAGTTGAAGGCACACCAAAGCACTTAGTAAAGAAACTTACACGTGCTAAGTTTGAGCAACTTTGCGATGCCCTTGTACAGCGTACTATTAAACCTTGCGAGCAAGCGTTAAAAGATGCAGGTTTAAATATTAGCCAGATTGACGAGGTAATCCTGGTAGGTGGTTCAACCCGTATCCCTAAAATTCAGGAAATAGTTGAGAAATTCTTCGGCAAAAAACCTTCGAAAGGTGTTAATCCTGATGAGGTAGTAGCAGTAGGTGCAGGTATACAGGGTGGTATTTTGAGCGGCGATGTGAAGGATGATATCGTGTTGGTTGACGTAACCCCGCTTTCGGTAGGTTTGGAAACGATGGGTGGTGTAATGACCCGCTTAATCGAGTCGAACACAACTATCCCTACTAAGAAATCGCAAATATTCACAACTGCGCAGGATAACCAACCATCGGTTGAAATACACGTATTGCAGGGAGAAAGAGCGATGGCTAAAGACAACCGTACTTTAGGCCGTTTCCACTTAGATGGAATTCCACCCGCACAAAGGGGTACACCACAGGTTGAAGTAACTTTTGATTTAGATGCGAACGGTATTTTGCAAGTACACGCAAAAGATAAAGGCACCGGTAAAGAACATTCAATCCGTATTGAAGCTTCTACCGGCTTATCTAAAGAAGAAGTTGAGAAGATGAAAGCAGAAGCTAAAGCCAACGAAGACATTGACAAAAAAGCACGTGAAAAGGCGGAGAAGCTGAACATGGTTGATTCGTTAATCTTCCAAACCGAAAAACAGTTGAAAGAAGTAGGAGATAAAATACCTGCCGATAAAAAAGCAGCGCTTGAAACTGCCCTAACTGAAGTAAAAGCCGCTAAAGAGGCTAATGACGATGCCCGTTTAGATGCAGCAGCAGAAGCTTTGAACAAGGCATGGGAAGCAGCAAGCCAGGATATTTATAACGCTACTCAACAACAAAACGCAGCCCCTGGTGCAGAACAAAACCACGGTGCTAATAACGGTGGACCTGAGGCAGGACCTGAAAATGTAACTGATGTTAGTTACGAAGAAGTGAAGGACGATAAAAAATAATACCCAACTTGTTGGATGTTGCCATGGTTTCTATCATAGGCGACAACCCCGCTCAAAAGGCGGGGTTTTTTATTTGTAGAAGCCAAAGATGTTAGGCAACTATAATCTGCCTTGAGGTGAGAAATTGCGACAAATCACTTAGCTACTTTATGCATCCATATTTATTGGCCTGTCCAATAATGAAAAATATTTATCTGCAACATTATTATTAGATTTACGAACAGCGGTTATAGTTTAGGCCGTGTTTCACCGAAGGGTAAAACCCAAACCATGAATGCATTGAAGCATTTCAACCAAAACGTCGCTGGCGTGAAGTATTTAATTATTGGCCTATTGCTCATTTTAAGCGCCCAAACAGCAAATGCACAGCATTTCAGTAATTTGTATTATGATCGTCGCCCATCTATGCTCTTCGGTTCCATCAAATCTTATGGAGAGAATTACTACGTAACCGGGGTAACTGATAACAAAAATACACCGTATTATGAAAAAGCACTATTTGGAAGGATAAGGCTGGATGGAAGCGTTGATTCTATTTATTCAATAGTGGATAGTAACAAACGCAACTATGCCTTATTTGATAATAACTTAAGGAGAACCGCGGATGGTAATTTTATAACTTGCGGTTTTATTGACGATAGCTTAGAACGGGCTTTTATAATGAAGATTGACACTGCCGGGAATATCTTACTGTGGCATGAATACACAGATACGGCAACTCGTTTCTTTCAGGCCATGGATGTTTTAGAAATACCCGGGCAAGGCTACATGCTCCTAATTAATGCAAATTATAATAGCAAGGCCTACGTACTCGTTTACAGAACAGACACGTTAGGAGATACTATCAATCAAAATTTAAAACATCAATCAGGAAATACTGTCCCATGGATAATGAGTAGAATGTTAAATGGTCACTATATGATAGGGTCCGCTAACAGTAAGCAAGGTAATACGCCTTTTTGGACTCAAACCTGGCTAATAGAAATTGACAGCTCAGGTAACACCGAAAGAAGCTGGTTAGATGCAGATGCTCACACTGGCTGGCCATTGAGTATGTTACAAACCAGCGATAGTGGTTGGATTATTACAAGGCAGCGAATGGATTTTGATGTGGCCGATTTCCAGCAGTTTAAAGCTTCGGTATTAAAAATGGATAAGAATTTTAATCGACAATGGGAGTTAGTGCTGGGTGATTCAAGCGACGCGACGGGATTTTATGATGTTCAGGCGCTGCCCGATGGCAACTTCGTCGCCTGTGGCACAACTCCTACATGGGGTTATGATTCCGCCTACTATTGGGGATGGTTGATAAAGTTTGATTCTTCCGGCAATGTAATATGGGATAGGAAGTTTCCTGGGATGGCAAGATACGGGGCAGAAAGCAATCTATCTTCTTTGGAAGTACTGCCAAATGGTGATTTACTTGCGTGCGGGCAAGTAGATCTGACGGTAGATATAGGAATAACGCCGATTCAATATGGCTGGATAGTAAGAACAGATAGTTTGGGATGCGTTTTGGAAAATTGCTTTTTAACGGATTTGCAAGAGCCTAAACCTATCAAGTCGCTAAACATAAAAATCTATCCTAACCCTGCAGGAAATGAATGCCTCCTCAAAATTGATGAACCCCGCCAAATGCAAAGCGCATCCATTTTTGATAATGTTGGGAGAGAGGTGATGCCTTTGTTTAACAACCAGCAGCTTTCGATATTTAATATTAACTGCAATCCGCTTTCACCCGATTTGTATTTTGTCAGAGTTGTGAATAGCGATGGAGAGGTGGGGATAGTAAAGTTTGTAAAGCAATAAATTCCCAGCAAAAAATTTTGCTGCACGAATACTTGCGAATTATAAAATATAACTATGTTCATATAAAATAACCGCATGGAAGAAACTACACCCTCGCCCTCCCTCGCCAAACAAATTTTCTATTATCCCATAACGCGCATTTTTTTAGGTCTGGTAGTAATAATCGGTGCCCTTGCCTTGTTTCAATTCAGCACATCCTGGTTATTAAAACTGGCGCATGTTGCTAATGATGCTCATAAAACTATACTGAGCATCGAGGCCCCGCTTGTTACGCTGCTGGCTTATACCCTTTTATATAAGTATTACGAAAAGCGAAACGTTGATGAATTGAGCCTAAGGGCTTTGCCCGGTTCTTTATTATCGGGTGCATTACTAGGTATAGGTTTGCAATCGCTGGTTATACTCGTCATATATTTAATGGGCGGTTACACTGTGGTTTCAATCAACCCGGTTAGCTTTATTCTTCCGGGATTGCTCATTGCCTTTACTTCCGGTATCATGGAAGAGGTTTTGTTTCGTGGTGTTCTTTTTAGAATTGTGAGCGAAAAGTGGGGGATTGTTGTTGCCCTGACCGTTTCAGCATTTTTGTTTGGGGCATTGCATTTAAAGAATCCAAACAGCAGTTGGTATTCGGCAATTGCCATAGCTATTGAGGCCGGTATTTTATTAGGCGCGTGTTATGTATATGCAGGTAATCTTTGGCTGCCCATTGGCGTTCACTTTGGCTGGAATTTTGCCGAGGCCGATTTATTTGGTGGGGTGCTATCGGGTAACGTAATTAATAAAACACTGATCACTGCAAAGTTTACGGGTTCTGAATACTTAACCGGTGGGGCCTTCGGCCCTGAAAACTCTCTTCCATCTATACTTATTTGCACGGGTGCAGGGGTTTTACTTTTATGGTTGGCATATAAAAAGGGAAAACAGGGTAATATAGCCGCGATGTAACACTTAATATTTTATCGGATTACGCTACTTTACTGAATATCAGCAGGCTAATTCGCTGGCGGCAATCTTCTTTTATTTATTTGCAATCCATACGCAACGGCGTGCACCGTTTTTGCTACTTTCATCGACACATTGACTCAAACTGCTAATTTTATTTTGCATGAAGAACCGTTTACACCTGCTAAGCGTACTGGCTTTTATTATTTTATCTCCCCGCCTTTATGCTCAAACCCCGCAGGGATGTAACACTACAGCCATCCGCAGTGCATTTGCCGCAGCCGGCCACTACACCGAATTAGTAGTTAGCGGACAACCGTGTAGCCTGTATTTTATTGATAATAACAGCAGCGACGCGTCCACTGCCGAAGCTAACGCACAAGCTTTAGGCGCCAATATGGCTGTAATGAATGATGCCGCAGAAAATGCAAACGTAGTTGCAGCTTTAAATGCAGGGGGGTATTTAAGCAGCGGCCAGATTATTTGGTTAGGCTATCATCGCACGGGTGCTGGTGATGGAGTTCCATTTCAAACATTAGATGGGAGCCCTTTTAATTACAGCAACTGGAATGCCGGCGAACCAAACAATACAGGCTTTGGGGGTGGGGCAAATGGCCCCTCTTGTTATAACTCAATTACGGGTTGCACATTTTGTAGTGATCAGTACCGTTGTTCCAATGGCGAACAATGTGTGCAAATTTACGCCAACGGAACCTGGAACGATTTACCCTGCAACTCAAATAGCACGGCGGTTATTGAAGTAAATCTTTGCCCGCAAATAACTACTAATAACGATACATTGTTGTGCGCCAATACGGCAACCCTCAACTTTACGTCAAGTACTATCCTCGGCTCACCGCCTTACACTTATAACTGGTCGCCGGGAGGGCAAAACACTTCGGGCATAACAGTAAACCCTACTGCGACAACAACATACGGCATTACCGCCACCGACCGTTACAGTTGCTTTAGCAGCGAGGCCATTGTAGTTACCGTTGTTAATATGACAACCCCGGTGGTTACCGTAACACCCTCCTCTGTATGTGTTAACCAAACAACCACTATTAACTACACCGGTTCATATTCCGGAACGGCTGTTTTAAACTGGGGCTTTAGCGGAGGTACTGTAGTAGGTAACTCTGCTCCGTACTCAGTAAGTTGGCCAGCGGCAGGACCTCAAAATGTTACTTTATACGTTACTGACCAGGGCTGCACAAGCCCCACCGGTAGCACTGCCGTTACGGTAAACAGTTATCCCATTGCAAATGCCGGTAATGATGTTGCTGTTTGTTCAGGGGCATCAGCAACCCTGGGCGTTGCGGGTGTTGCTGGCGTTAGTTATATCTGGTCGCCGGCCATTGGTTTGAGTAGTCCCCTAATATCCAATCCAACATTTACGGCGGTTAATCCCGGAGCTACAACGCTTTCATATCCATTTGTTCTCACTACCACCTCAAATAATTGTTCGGTTAGCGATACCGCTGTTTTAACTTTGTACCCTCCTATCAGCAATAGTTTCACGGTTAACCCTACAACGGTTTGTACGGGACAAAACGCTGTAATAACATATACAGGCACAAATAGCGCCGCAGCCACCTACACCTGGAATTTTGTCGGCGGAAACGTAGTAAGTGGCAACGGCCAGGGGCCTTACACGGTTAACTGGGCTACTGCCGGAAGCCCCGCAGTTACATTAAGTGTAAACGAGAACAATTGCACTTCGGCTGCTTCTACCGTAAATGTTACAGTTAACTCCATACCGGTTGCCGATGCAGGGCCCGATGTGCAATTTTGCTCGGGAGCAACTGCTAATTTGGGCTCCGCACCCGTTAACGGAGTTTCATATAGCTGGTCTCCAACAGTGGGCCTTAGCAACACCGCAATAGCAAACCCAACCATTACCGCGGTAAACCCGGGCTCAACTAATATCGTTCAAAACTACACGCTTACCGCCAGCACAAATGGTTGTAGTGCGTCCGATGTTACAGTAGTAACTTTATACCAGCCAATCATAACAAGCTTTACCATAAACCCAAATGCCGTTTGTATTAATGCGAATGCTATAATTACTTACACAGGCACCAATAGTGTAGCAGCCACTTACACCTGGAACTTTGCCGGTGCTAATGTGGTAAGTGGTAATGGACAAGGACCATACACCGTTAATTGGAGTGTTGCCTCAAACCCAAGCGTTACACTAAACGTTACCGAAAACGGCTGTACGGGAATTGCAAGCACCCAGTCAATTGCAGTAGGCAATCCACCAACGGCCGATGCCGGTTCCAATCAAACCGTTTGCTCAGGAGGAAGTATACAATTAGGCACAGCTGCAACCGCGGGAGTGAACTACAGCTGGTCACCGGCTACTAATCTTGATAACGGCACTATTGCGCAACCTTCGTTCAGCTATTCAAACACAAGCGGCACCCAACAGCAATTTACATACACAGTTACTGCGGATAATAATGGCTGTACCGCAACTGCACAAGCAACTATTACAGTTAGCCCACCTGCACCGGTGGCAATTGTGACATCAGGGCCACTTGAGTTTTGCGATGGGGGAAGTGTAATCCTATCGCTGGCGCTGCCGTATAGCACCTATCAATGGTCAAATAGCAGTAATGCGCCTACAATTACTATAACCTCATCCGGCTCCTTTAGCGTTGCGGTTGCCGATGCATCCGGATGCCAGTTCATTGCTACGCCGGTCAACGTTATCACCGATCCGAACCCAACCGTAGGCCTAGTGGAGCAAACCAACGAAAGTTGTTATGGCTTTGCCGATGGCTCGCTAACTGTTGCAGGCGCTGCAGGCACCCCGGGTTTTAGTTATATGTGGAGTACATTACCTGCACAAACCACAAACGCTGCTATTAACTTAGCTCCCGGTGCATACACCGTAACAGTTACCGACTCAAAAAGCTGCACGGTTACAGGCCAGTACCTTATTGATTCAGCACAGTATTTTGTAATGGCCATCGATAGCGTTCACCAGGTAAGTTGCTATGGCTTTAGTGATGGGGCGATTTACCCATCAGTGCGCGGTGGAACACCGGCTTATTCCTATGTTTGGAGCAATGGGAAAAACAGCCTGTTAAATGAAAATTTAGTTATTGGCACCTATACTATAACCATAACAGATGCCCATGGTTGCCCGGCTGTAGATAGCGCTGTAATAACCCAACCGGCACAGGTAATAGTAACCGCACCCGATTCGTTAGAAATGGATTTCGCAAGCCACGTTACCCTGCAATTAAATGTGAGCCCCGCAGGTAATTATACTTACCAATGGAGTCCGTCTAACTCGCTTAGCTGTAGCAACTGCCAAAATTCCGTATCCTTTGCCCCCGAGAACACCACCTACAATGTTGTTGTTACCGATAATAACGGATGCATAAACAGTATAAACTTTACACTGGTAGTTAATGCCGGTAAGCACTTATTTATCCCTAATGCTTTTACACCGGGCACTAATGGCAGCAACAACTTCTTCCAGGTATACACCTATGGCGATAATTATTTTCGCATCCAGCTGTTCGATCGGTGGGGCGAAAAGGTGTTCGAAACTAACGACCGCCAACAGGGATGGGATGGAACATATAACGGCAAATATGTTCAGGCCGGTGTTTATGTTTATGAAATGACTGTTACCTATCTTGATGGACAAACCCTACATCGCAATGGCGCTGTTACAGTATTAAGATAGACCCGTTTTAAAATCTACCATTTCACAGCATTTAATTAAATCAGGACTGTTCAGTTAGTCAATTAGGGGACCAAAGCCTTGCTAAGCAAGTATGCGATTAGTCTATATCCGGATTACCTCATATTTCGTTCCAAACTGCATTGCGTAAAGTATCCGGGCAATGTTATTCAGAATTGAGCGAAGTGATTCATTGTTCAATTGACAAAACAGAAAAGCCGCTAACAATGGAGCGGCTTTTTCTTTTTATCAGTTATAGCTAAGGACTTTACTCTTTCTTCAATATTTCAATTTCCACGCGGCGGTTTTTAGCACGACCCTCTTCGGTATTGTTATCCGCTATCGGAACCCGTTTTCCAAAACCGATGTATTCCATGCGTTCGGAAGGAACATTTCTTTCAAGCAGGTAATCATATACTCGTTTTGCGCGGCGATCAGATAGCCATTGGTTGTACTCATCCGAAGCCAGGGCGTCAGTATGCCCGTCAATACGAACTTTCATGTCGCGGTTATTTTTCAGGAAGTCAGCCACCTTATTCAACTCGGTATAGGAATCATTTAACAGGTAACTACTATTATGTTGGAAGTTTACATTACTCAACCTGAAAACATCTCCCTTATTGGCTGTTGTTCCCTTATCAACTTTTGTAGGGAAGTTTTTAGCTGGATTTTTGGTAACTGTCTTTTTGTATTCTCTTGTAATATTCTGGAAACTATCCAGATGCTGTTGCATTTGTCTCATTAACTCGTGCTGTTCTTGCTGTTGGTTTTGAATATTACTATTCTCCCTCTGTAACGAATCGGTTGTTTGCTGCAATGCACTGGCATTTTGCTGCAATGCATTGTTAGCTTTCAAAAGCGAGTCGCTAGCGAGTTGCAATGAGTCTATTTGGCCCTGCATTTTATTTACAACGCTGTCAACGTCACTCTTTTTAGCAAAAACCTCTTCCTTCGCCTTATCCTTCGATTTCTTCTTCAGCCATTTGTCAAAGTTAATACCCACAATTACTTCATGTGTGCCTTTGGTTTGAGCATAAGTTACGTGCGTCATAACCGGTACATCGTAGGCGTAACCCAGTGTAACCACTTTACCAATACGAACGGCACCCATTACAGCAACTCCATAATCAAGGCTATAGCCTACACCCAGGTATGCAATTCTTTTGTAGTTAGCCATTATACTTGCATCAACCTGCAAAGGAGCAACTGCCGCTTTTTTAACCTGTACCATAGGTTCCAGGTTAAACATCTCATCCTTAAAGCTAAACTCGTAACTCACATTACCCACATACAGTCGCTGCATGCCATAGGTAGCGTAATTTAACTGCGTATTAACCGGAGTATAAGTATTAAGCACCTGTAGCACCGAAAACCCAACCGTAAGTTTTTTCCATTGATAAGCCAGGCCCACGTTCATGTTAAATGCAAGACCGCTTTTACCATTCATCAATAAATGCGGATCGTTAACATCGTTAAACACTGCATTATTGAAATCGATATAAGTTTGTGCAACACCAAGTGTTACCCCCAACGAAATAAGATGGTCCTTAGCAATGCGCACTTTTTGGGCATAAGATAAATCTGCATGAAAGCGATGGATGATATCCGTATTATCACTAAATATATCGAACCCAACACCTGATCGGTCTTTCCATAAACTTATCTCGCCTACAGCGCCGGTTGTAACAGGGTGGCCGGGCATGTTAACCCATTGGTTACGATAGAACCCATATAGATTTGTGCTGCCGTTATAACCTGTTAGGGCAGGGTTATACAACATGCGCATAAAATACAGTTCGCTGAATAAAGGCACTTGCTGCGCCTGAATGCGCATAAAAGATGCCAGCACCGTGAAGAGTATTATTAATTTTTTCATATTCGATGATTTATCGTTAATATTTTTATTTGCTCAACTATTTTGTACTACCACTAATAATATTGATTGGGCCCTCGTAAACGTGATTGTCCTGGGCCGGTACTTTCAGCACATAGTAGTAAGTATCATCAGGTAATACCTGGCCGGTGCTTTTATAAGTGCCCCCCCAGTTATTGGCGTAATTATCTGTTTCGTAAACAATCATTCCCCAACGGTCAAATATTACCAGGTGTGAACCATCGAGGTTAATTTTTGAGTTCAGCTTCCATATATCGTTAAATCCGTCGCCGTTAGGCGTAATAACATTTGGCAGTAATACATTATCGGGCACAATTACGCCAATGCTTACCGATGCGCTATCAACACAACCATAGCTATCAGTTGCTTTAAGCCAGAAGGTTATTGAGTCGGTACCAGAAAAAGTAGGGTTAGGCACGTTGATAAAATTTAAGCCGGTACCGGGTGTCCACAGGAAGGTTAGGTTACCTATTCCTGTAGCTATACCTTGCAATTGCACAGTTTGACCGAGGTTAATGGTGGTATCGCGGCCGGCATTTACAACCGGTGGTGTAATTACGTCTATAACCATCGGTTCGCTGGTGTCCGTTGAGCAAGGGTTGCTTCCCACCACATAAATCATGGAGTGATTGCTTAAGGTAGTAGTTGTAAAAGTATTAGTAGATGATGGGCCACTTTGAGGCGTGTCGTTCACAAAAAATTGGTAGTTCTCAGCTCCCGTCGCCGTAAAAGTTATACTTTGAGTTTGGCAAATAGTAAAATCAGCTACCGAAGATGTCATATTTACATGCACCGGTGCATGGATAACCACGGCAAGGTCTGACGTATCCATACAGCCAAAGCTATCGGTGTACATATCAACTATGGTGTCGTTGCCCGGTGGAACGAGATTTGGATAGAAGAAGCTACCGCTTACTCCTACGCCGGTATACATCCCGCCGCCAGGTGTAAAATAATTGTTCAGGTTAACCTCGGAAGAAGTGGTACATAAATAAGGCAGGTCAACTATGGTAACCGAAGGTTGTGGCCTTACAAAAATTGAACCGCTGGCAGAATCGGTGCAGCTATAAATGTTGGTGTATACATAAGTAATTTGGTGCGAACCAATGCCCTGCCAGTTAGGATTAAATAAGGCAATCGCTGTATCGGCTTCAAAGTAAGTTCCACCAAGTGGCGAGCCACCCGAAAGTAAAAACGGAGGAACGGTAATACAAACATTAGTCGGCAACGATAAAGTAACCACCGGTATTGGGTTAATGGTTACAGTTATTGAACCGGTGGCACTACAGCCGTTACCATTGGTAACTGATACCCGGTAAATACCGCTGGCGCTTACCACCAGTGTTTCGCTACTTGAATTATCAGACCACAAATAAGTTGAACCGGCATTTCCTGCGTCAAGTGTAATTGTTCCACCGCATTGTGTTGTATCGGGGCCCAGGTTTACAACCGGAATAGTATCAATAATAACGTTGATTGTATCGGCACTTGAACAGTGATTAACAAGGTTTGTAACCGTTACACTATATGTATTTGTAGTTGATACTACAGTGGTTTGAGTAGTATCGGCATCGCTCCATGCATAGCCATAACCAGGGTTGCCTGCATCTAAAGTAACACTGCCACCGCATTGCCGTACGTCTTCACCAATATAAACCGAGGGAACGGTTTGGATATAAACATTGATTGAACCAGCTGCTGAACAGTTAGAACCATTAGTTACCGTTACACTATACTGCCCCGGAGTAGTTGCCACAATCGAATCGGCCGTTGAGCCATCTCCCCAAACAAAAGTGCTGCCGGCATTACCTGCGTATAACGTAACACTGCCACCACATTGTGTAGTGTCGGGCCCGAGATTAACAACCGGAACCTGAAATATAGTTACGTTTATTGAGCCACTGGCGCTACATCCGCCGTTAGGGTCAATTACCGTAACACTGTAGTTGCCGGTCGAACTAACTAAAATAGTTTGAGTAGTTTCATTATCGCTCCAGAAATATAAATTGCCGGGATTGCCTGCATCAAGCGATATTACACCACCGCACTGCGTTGTATCGGCACCTAAATCAACAAACGGTTGGGCCTGAATATAAATTTGAATTGAACCGGTAGCCGAGCATGTTGAAGGATCTGTTACTGTTACAATGTAAGTGCCGCTTGTGGTAGCCTGTAATTGCTGGTTGGTTGAGCCATCAGACCATAAATAAGTATCGCCGTTATTACCGGCGTTAACTACCGCTGTACCGCCGCATTGATTAATATTAGGACCAAGATTAATTACCGGTGCCGAAAGCAAGGTTACGTTTGATTGAGCACTTGCGGTACAGTTATACGAATTAGTAACGGTAACGCTATAGGTTCCATTTACAGTGGCGTTTTCGGTTTGGGTATTGTTGTTATCCTGCCATTGGTAAGTATACCCCGGGCCCGAACCGGCGTTAAGTATCATGCTGCTTCCACATGCGGTAGTATCTGCCGGCAGGTACACAAAAGGAACAGGGTCAATTGTTACCGTAGCTCCACCCATACCGGTGCAACCGTTGCCATCGGTAACCGTAACCGAATAAAAACCACTTGCATCTGCGGCCAGGGTTTGACCCGAAGTGCCGTCAGACCAATAGAAAGTGCTACCAGCGTGCTGCGCATTAAGTGTTACCGAACCACCACATTGCTCATACGGACCTCCAAGATTTACAACAGGTAAAGAATGAATAGTAACATTGGTAGTAGCACTTGCGCTACAGTTGCTATTTGGATCGGTAACCGTTACGCTATAAGTCCCGGTAGAACCGACCGTTATTGTTTGTGAGGTTGCAGTTGTGTTCCAGCTATAGTTATCGCCCACATTGCCGGCGTTAAGCATTACTGTACCCGCACATTGAGCATATGGTCCACCTAAATTTACTTCAGGCCTTGGTTCAATGTAAATTTGGATAGAATCGGATGCTGAACAACCATAAATATCGCTAACAACAACGTGGTAGTATCCACTGGTGCTGGCAATAATATTGTCAGTCGTTTCGCCGGTCGACCATACATAAGTATCAATACCAACAGGTATTGTAGCCTGCAAACTTACGGTTCCACCACACTGAACAACATTTGGCCCTAAGTGTGGTATATATTCAGGTAACTCCCATGCTCCTGCATCGCGTACTCCTGAAGCAGGAACGTCATCGGCATCAGCAGCAGTTGCACCGGGACAAGTAGCGTGGTTTTGCGCTACACTTCCACAACCAATTGGCGCAACAGGTATGCAACCACCGTAGTACCCGAATGATTGAAGAAGGGGATCTACACCAAAAACGTCAGTAGCTGTTGTAGTAAAATCCGAATTATCTGAAGGTTGTTGCAAAATATTACACCCGCCCGATTGCGTAGGCGTTACAAACCAAATACATGGCGTTGAGCCACTGGAAGTATTACCCCAGAAAATATTGTTGGCAATATTGATATTATTCGGGCTTCCATTATTAAATATTACGCCACCCGCGCCTCCATTTCCGACTATGCTATTGTAAGCAAAAGTACAATTTAGAATATTGCCTGCAGTTGGCACGTACATGGCGCTAGCAAAAGCAGTAGCCTGGTTTTCATAAAAAGTACAGTTATAAAAATTAGCGCTACCAAATGCAGCTACAGCACCACCCTCGCCACCACTTGGACCACCCAGACCCACACTGTTGTTGAAAAAAGAACAATTATGCGCTGTAACATCAATTCCCGATACCGCACCTCCGAAAGAAAGCGGCCCAAATCCCCCGGCAATACCGTTATTATAAAAGTAGCAATAATTCAAATATAATATATTAGAATTTATAACCGCTCCCTGACCACCGGTAGGTGTATTTATGTTGCAATTAGTAAAGTTAAGGTAGTTAATGGTTAAGGGCACTGTTGAAACTGAAACAAAAAACAAAGAGTTTGTTGAACCATCATTTGTGCCATCAATAGTAGGATTCTGACATACATTACCGGAAATAAGCAAGCTATCAGACACAGTAAAAGGGCTTAACGGCGAAATAACTGCTGAAGAAGCCAGGTTAACTATAATAGTATCCATACCCGGGTTAGCGTTAGCCTGTAAAATTGCCTGGCGCAATGAACCGGCACCCGCATCAACCGTTGTTACAACGACGTACGTATTGCTTTTTGCAGCAAATGTAATGAGCAGAAAAACCGTGGCGAGTAGAGAAATTTTCTTCATATGCAATAATGTATGTTATAATAAAAACTAAAACCTTATTCGATGTTAAATGGGCGCTGACAGCAAAATAGCTACACAGAATTCAAAATCCGGTGTTTAAGACAATACTTCTTCATGCAAAGAATCATATATAATGAGGTATTCCCTAAGATTTTTGCCTATCATTTTAAACAGATAGAATTTTAATTCTGCTTTATTAGACAGAACAAAAATCTACACGTTCCATAAAGCTCCGGATATCAAAACAAACATTATTTGCCGTAATTATAAAACCCCTTTCCCGTTTTCTTACCCAGATGTCCTGCGTCAACCTTTTGTTGCTGTATGCGCGAAGGACGGAATTTGGCTTCGTTGTGAAAAGAATTAAACAGAGAAGTAGTTACTGCAAAATTAATATCGTTACCTACAAAATCCATTAGTTTAAAGGGCCCCATTTTAAAGCCCGCGCTTTCCATTAGCGAATCAATGGTTTCGGTGGTGGCCAGGTTTTCTTCCAGTATCTTTAGACTTTCGACATAGTAGTGGCGCGCAACCCGGTTTACAATAAAGCCCGGCGAATCTTTACACATAACCGGCGTTTTGCCTATTTGCATTGCCAGGTCTTTAATTGTTTGGGCAACTTCGGGTAGAGTTTCGGCACCGGTTATTACTTCAACCAGTTTCATTAAATGTGCAGGGTTAAAAAAGTGCATGCCCACCACCCTTTCCGGATTGAGTACATCTTTAGCAATACGCGTAACCGGTATAGATGAAGTGTTAGTGGCAAAAATAGTTTCGGAACTATTAATTGTCGCTAGCTGTTTAAATAATTGCTGTTTGGGTTCGAGTAACTCAACTATGGCCTCAATAACTAAATCGGCCTTTAAGCCAGCAATGTCAGTTGTGTAGGTAATTTTCGCCATTGCAACGTCCGCTTCTACCTGCGAGATTTTTTGTTTCGAAACCGCAAAATCGAGATTTTTGTTTATTTCAGTTTTCGCTTTAGCCAGCTGCGTTTCATTCACATCAAACAAAACAACTTCAAGCCCTGCCTGGGCAAATATCTGCGCAATGCCGCACCCCATGGCGCCAGACCCTGCAACAGCTGCCTTTTTAATAACCAATGCCATATCTTTTAATTATGCTGCTAAAGAGCATTAATTTTTCGAAAAAACTGGTGGATTGTATCCACCAGTTTTTGGCGTATTAGCAAATTAGAAGCACTTTATTTAACCTAATCTTAATTACAACACACTGATTTTAAACTATTTGACACCATGCCTTGCTTCCCTACTCTGTTTATTCGCACCCTCTTAAACGATATATTCACACCCTGCTAAACTCACTCCAAAATCAATACATTTGCCCCCCATATCTATAATAGCGAGCATGACAAAGTTTGAGCAATTTCAATTGAGCAATGGTTTAAAAGTAATAGTGCATGAAGACGCCACCACTACCATGGCAGTGGTGAATGTTTTATATAAAGTTGGTAGCCGGGATGAAACACCCGAGCAAACAGGGTTTGCCCATTTGTTTGAGCATTTTATGTTCGAGGGCTCAGTAAATGTGCCTGAGTTTGACACCCCGCTGCAAAATGCAGCCGGCGAAAACAACGCTTTTACTTCAAACGATATTACCAACTACTACGATATTTTGCCAGCCAACAACCTTGAAACAGCTTTTTGGTTAGAAAGTGACAGAATGCTATCTCTTGCTTTTGAGGAAGAAAGCCTGGCAACCCAGAAGAACGTGGTAATGGAAGAGTTTAAGGAACATTACATTAATCAACCTTATGGTGACGTTTGGCACAAAATGTGCGCACTTGCTTATAAAGTGCATCCTTACCAGTGGCCGGTTATAGGTAAAGAATTATCGCACATTGAACAGGTAAAACTTGCATCAGCACGTAACTTCTTTTTTAAATATTACAGGCCCAATAATGCTGTGCTTGTAGTTGCGGGTAACGTAAAGGCCAACGAAGTAAAAGCGCTTGCCGAAAAGTGGTTTGGCGAAATACCCGCAGGTGAAAAAATAAACCGCCAAATACCTAAAGAGCCCGAGCAAACCGAAGCCCGAGTACAAGATGTAAAAGCAGATGTGCCGGTTAATGCTATTTATAAGGCATATAGAATGTGCGCCCGTACCGATGCCGATTATCATGCCACCGACCTATTGCGTGACATTTTGAGCACCGGTGATTCTTCGCGCTTATATCAGCACCTGGTTAAAGAAAAGAAATTGTTTAGCAGCATTGGAGCCTACATAACCGAAACTATTGATGAAGGTTTGTTTATGGTTGAAGGAAAGCTAAGCGAAGGGGTAAGCATGGATGTAGCCGATGCTGCCATTGAAGAGGCACTTGAAACCATCAAATCTGAGCTGATTTCGGAAGAGGAAATGATAAAAGTGAAGAATAAAATAGAGGCTTACATGGTATTTGGTGAAACCAATATTTTGAACCGGGCCATGAACCTTGCCTATTTTGAAATGTTGGGTAACCCGGATGACGTTAACCACGAAATAGAAAAGTATACTGCTTTAACACGCGAGAAACTGCAACAAATTGCCGCTAAGGTTTTTAGAAAAGAGAATTCGAATACTATAAGATATTTTTCAAATAATTAAATGAGGATGAATTTTTGCCAAAGCAAAAATTACAAGAGCGACATATGAACAGAACGGAAGCCCCCAAAATAAAATTAATAGAACAGGTTACATTGCCTGAGTTTAAGTTACTGCATCTTGATAACGGCGTACCGCTTTATATAATTAACGCCGGCGAACAGGATGTTGTAAAACTTGAATTGATGTTTAAAGCCGGTAAATGGTTTGAGAAAAAAAACCTGGTTGCTGACTATACCAACCGTATGTTGCGCGAAGGTACCACCAAGCACTCTGCCAAAGCCATTGCCGACAAATTTGACTTTTATGGGGCTAATATTAATACCGGCGTGGGTTATGAAACCGGTGGTGCGGTATTATACTCCTTAACCAAGCAAATAGACCATTTATTGGAGTTGCTGGTTGAAATATTTACCGAATCAACTTTTCCTGACAAAGAGTTTGAAACCATTATCAGCAACAAAAAGCAAAAATTTGCCGTTGATTTAAAAAAGAATGAGTTTTTAGCCAATCGTAATTTTGTAAACGCTCTTTACGGGCAAAGCCATCCTTATGGCAGAGTAACAGAATTGGAGAATTTTGACCAAATGACAACGGCTGACTTTAAGGCTTTCTTTAAACAATATTATCATGCCGATAACCTGACCATAATTTTATCGGGAAGATTTGATGAGCAACTAATAAAAAAAATCAACGACTCTTTCGGGATTAAGAATTGGAGCGGCAAAAAAGCAGATGAAAATATTACACATACCATTGAGCCGGCAAAAGAACTGATACTGCATACCGAAAAGGCAGATTCGGTGCAAAGTGCCATTGTATTGGGTAACCTTAGCATCAACAAAAAGCACCCTGACTTTTTAAAGCTGTCGGTTTTAAATACTGTTTTTGGCGGGTATTTTGGATCAAGATTAATGAGCAATATCCGCGAGGAAAAAGGATATACTTACGGCATCTATTCATCGTTTGTATCATATCCACATGGTGGTTTTATTGAAATCGCATCGGAAGTGGGCAAAGAGGTGCGCGAAGCAACGCTTAACGAAATAAAACACGAAATAAGCCAGCTACGCACCGAACTTATTGACGAAGAGGAGTTGCAAATTGTGAAGAATTACATGAGCGGCAGAATACTGCGTAGTATTGATGGGCCTATGAAGTTTTCGGAAACACTGAAGGGTCTTATTTTGTACAACCAGGATGTTTCGTACATCCATCAATTGCTGAAAACAGTGCGCGAGGTTAGCAGCAATGAATTACTTGAGCTGGCCAATAAATACCTGGATTACGAAAAAATGTATAAAATAACCGTGGGTTAAATACTATTGGAGGGCCGAATGCCATAAGTTCATAAAACATCTGTGCAACTAAAGCGTTTCAGGTTTAATCTTTAAATAACATAGCAGGTATAAAACAGTGAGCAAGCGCATAATTTTCATCTCTTTATTTATTCTGGCCCTGACCGTTAGGAATTTTGGGCAGGTTATTAATCCGCCTACCATATTGTGCGTAAGCAATTCTAACGGCGATGTTATCATCAACTGGGGACTACCTACTAATAATTGCGGCCCGTTTGTTAATTACACCATTTACGCTTCGTCAACATCTCCCACTGGTCCTTACACTTTAGCTGCTACTATAACAACACAGGCAACCAGCACTTACACCTTAACCGGATACTTCACTGCTCACCCCAATTGGTGGTTTTATATGGAAAGCAGTTACAATTGCCCCGGAGGCACTGTTATTTCTTCGGATACAATTGACAACCAAAGTCCCGCTACTCCTGCAATTGTTAGTGTAACCGTTACCCCCAACAATCAGTCAATTGTAACCATCGATCCCAGCACTTCTCAGCAAACAAGCCATTATATTCTGTATTATTATCTGCCTAACGGAACTGCAATTCCATGGGATACCGTTTACGGAATTAAGGATACCGTTGTAACTGATACTTCAACAATCCTGCAGCACGACCCGTCGCAATTTGCACAGGTTTTTACGGTAGCTGCTGTTGATAGTTGCGGTAACCGGAGCGCGTTTAACACCCATCCGCAAAATACCATTTTAGCTACTGCGGCCAATACCGAGTGCCAAAGGCAGGTTAACATTACCTGGAACCGGTATATTAATTGGCCCAGCGGCGTAGCACAATATGAAATTTGGGTGAGCAAAAACGGCGGACCGTTTACGGAAGATGGATTTGTTGACACAGCTACCCTTACATACGGCTATACCAATTTCAATACAGGCGACACACTTCAAATTTTTGTGCGGGCAACAAGTGCCGCCGATACCAATATCGTTTCAAACAGCAACGTAATTCATTTAAAGGCAATTATTGTTCAGCCGCCTTCTTACATCTACATAACAAATGTTACTGTAAACGCCGCTAACCAAATTGATATTACCTGGACTATTGATACCGTTGCACAGCTAATCTTCTATAAGGTGCTTCAAAGTGTTGATGGTGTAGTTTACAGCCCTACCGAGCAAATACCGGTGCCAACTCCGTTGCAGCATTTTGAAACATTCGGCGATTCGGATTATGTTTTTCCGCAGAATAATCCGTATTACTACGAGATTGATGCATATGATAGTTGCCAGAATCAATACGTAAGCCCTTTTGCAAAAACCATTTGCCTTACCGGCATCCTCTACGATTATTATGTTGCCAAACTAACCTGGAACGATTTTTTGCTGGCCAACGCAACGGTGTTGCGCTATAACCTTTACCGTGATTTTGGGAATGGATTTCAGCTTGTTCACACTTTTCAACCGGGTGTAAATCTGTATTTTGATTCGTTACAACTGCTACCCAATTTTTTGGGTGAACGAGGCACTTTCTGCTATCGTATTGAGGCAGTGTATTTTCTTAATTTACCAAGCCCCAGCGGTTACCAGGATACTTTAATCAGTTCATCTAACCAGGTTTGCATTGTGCACAGGCCGGTTATCTATGTGCCAAATGCATTCTCTCCCGGGCTTAACGGCGCACCTGCGGAAAATCAGACTTTTCACCCCACTATAATTTATGGCTCGCCTACTAATTATTCGTTACTGATTTTTGACCGGTGGGGCACAAAAATATTTGAAAGTAATGACCTCGCTATAGGTTGGAACGGAACCAATCACGGTAAAGAAGCAGAAATGGGAGGATATGGATATTTGATTGACTTTACTGCAGATGACGGCACTTTGATTGAACGTAAAGGAATGGTGCTGTTAGTTCGCTAAAGGCTGTTCCTTAACCTCTTTTGCGCCCGTGTAAAGGATGGCCGGTTTTATCTAATTGGTCGGTATCTTTATTAATTACCAGTTGATAAAGCAGCAGCAGAACAGCTGCAATGATGAGGATGGTTAGTAAATCCATATATAGGGGTTAAATGGGTTTAATTTGTATTGCAAACCGAATAAAAAGCAGCAACTCTTTATTCGCTAACACCTCTCCTACTTTGGGCTTTTAAATCAAAAAGCTACACAAATCTCCAGCAATAATGTTCAACAGAAAAAATAGTCGTGTGTCTCTGCTTCAAATATAACAAAAACCTTAAAAAACCAAATAAAATAGTAGATAAGAAACTTTAAATTAATAATAAATTGCACTATAAAACAACATTCAATTACTCAATTTTACAAAAAGTATGGATTAAGTAATTATGACTAAAGTCATGTTTGTCAAATAAGCCAATCTCGTCTATATTTAAACCTATATAAATCCTACTGCGGATACCCGGAACCCGCAAAATATTTAAGTTTGAATGCTCATTAAAATGTCAGGCAATGAAAACTGCTTTAGTCCTCCTCTTATCAATCTTCGTTTTTATTTATGTAAATCTTAGGGCACAGGACCTTGTGGGCTTATCGCATAAGCAGGTTTTGGATTACTGGCAAAAGAAAGTACCTGCAGACCAGATAAATGATAATAACGATTTGATGGTAATAAACGGCACCACCTTTTGCAGTTTTGAAAAGAAGATTTGCGTTGATTACACAACTACAATTGCTGCCGCAGAGATTGAGAAATATAAAGCAGACTTGAACGCCAATAAAGAACTTACTTATGACGATAAAACCCAAACATGGGTTAATGCGGTAAAAAAGTTTGCATGGAAATTAACCAAAGCAAGTGAAACAGATTACGAACTGGAATGCAAGAAACTTTAGTACCAGTGGTTTCGAGCCCGTTCTACATGTATTTATACAAAACGCATCCTATATAGCGGACGGGGTGTAATGTGGTTGCTCCCATACTTATTGACACGTTGATAACCTCTATTTCGGTGTTTTGAAAAAAGAATTTGCCTATAGCTTTGTTCAGATCGGCCAGTGAACCTTCTTCGAAGCTTTCAACCATATATTTCATAGGTTATGTTTTAGGTTAAGGCAATTGCTTTAAATAACAATCAACGCTAATGCACTTTTGGCATACGCATAGGTTTGGTTTTTGTTCCAATATTATTGTTAACCTGGCATTAAAGCATAAAAAAAGGCCGCTTAACAGGCGGCCCTTCAAGATTTTAAACCAACAAATTATTGAGCCAGCTTATCAAGCGCTGCATTAAAAGTAGGCTTTACTTTTTCCCAGTTTGCACCTAAAAATTTAGGGTCAACATTTTCGGTAAGGGTTTTTAAATAGCCTGCAAGTTGTTTAGTAGTGGTAGCAGTTTTTACATTGCCAAGCCATTTGTCTTTAACTTTAGCCCAAGCCGAAGTAAAAGCCGAGCTTTTTAAACCAGCCTCCAGCTTTTGCAATAAACCTGAAGTACCTTTAACATCGGTTGTAGATTTTGCCTGAGATTGAAAAGCGCTTTTGCCTTTATTAAACTCATCGGTTAAAGCTGTTGGCGAAACCTGGCCAGAGAATTGAGATATAAGCGTACCAACGCTGGATTTGGCACTTGTTTCAACTTTAGTTACCGCCTGGGTACTAGTAGTTTGGGTTTGAGTGGCGGTTTTTTGAGCATCTTGCTCAGCATTGTTTATGGATGCAGGCATACCCATTTGAGCGCTCAACGAAATAATAGTTGCACTTAAGGCGAGAGTGGAAAACAGTTTTAATTTCATATGTTTCATTTTTTAGTGGTGGCAATATTGAAGAATAAAACTGAGGGGGGGGGCTATTAGATTATCCACTATGAAAAATAAGTTGTGGATATTTCAAAGTCAATAGCTTGCCCGGTATCCGGCTTAGCTAAACCAACCAAACATACCAGGTAATTGAAGGCTGCCTTTAGCGCTCGCATCTAAGTCACGCAATATTTTGCCTTCGGCCATTTGAATTAACCTGTTGCCATATTGATGGGCATCTTTAAGGTTATGGGTAACTAATACGGCAGTCAGTTTGTATTCTTTCACCAGCGCATCGGCTGTTTCGAGAATGATATTGGCACTACGGGGGTCTAAGGCTGCCGTTGGTTCGTCGAGCAATAAAATATCCGTATGGTCCATTACACTCATTAGTAAAGTTAATGCCTGCCGTTGCCCGCCTGATAAGGTGCCCATAGGTTGCTCAACTTTGTTTTCAAGGCCCATGCCCAGCGTAGCAATTCTATCCTGAACTATTTTTTTAAATGCCGCATTAACCCCGATTACCGGTTTTTTACGAGTTGTTCGCAAAGCGGCTAATCTAAAGTTGTCTAATATACTTAAATCAGGAGCAGTGCCACTTAAAGGATTTTGAAAAACACGGGCTATCCATTGACTGCGTTTATATTCCGGAAAATTGGTAACATCGGTATTACTAAGGAGCACTTTACCTGTAGAAGGAATTTCGGCACCTGAAATAACATTGAGCAAAGTGGTTTTACCTGAACCATTTGAGCCAATCAACACTACAAACTCACCCTGGTTAATGTGGAGTGAGACATCATTAAGCGCCACCACCTGGTTTACCTGGCCTTTATTAAAAACCTTCTGAATGTTTTGTAGTGTTATCATGCAGGGTTAGTTCTTAAACGGGGTATGCTTACGATCAATAAAACCATAACAGAGGTTACTAACTTTAAAAGGTTAGGGTCAACACCTACCGAAAGTGTGAATGCCAATACCAACTGGAAAACTATGCTACCGGTAAGCACGACAAGTAGTTGTGCAACAATAGAACGTAGGTTAAACCATTTAATTAAGGCATCACCAATCAAAACAGAACCCAGACCTGTTATAACTATTCCGATACCCATATTGATATCGGTAAAATTTTGATACTGTGCCACCAGGTAACCGCTAAGCGCAGTCATTGCATTGGCTATGGCCAGGCCGGTAATTTTCATAGCATTGTTATTAATGCCCAGAGCACGGGTCATAGAGGCGCTGTTACCGGTGGCGCGCATGGCGATACCGAAATCGGTTTTTAGTAAATAGCCCAAAATTGCATAAAGAATAAAAACAAATATTAAACCGGTGAGGGCTTCATTATAAATGGCATTACTGAATGGATGGATAAATGAGAAAACCGATTGCACATTCAACAAGGGAACGTTGCTTCGCCCAAGAATGGTAAGGTTGATAGAATACAAACCGGTCATTACCAAAATACCCGCGAGTAGGGCATCGATTTTAAGTTGCGTATGAATTATGCCGGTTAGCGAACCGGCAAAAGCACCTGCCACTATGACAATGGGTATGATAGCCCAGACGGGCAAGTGGGCCGTTAAAAGCACCGCTGTAATTACTGCACCCAGCGTATAACTACCATCGGTGGTTATATCGGGTATGCCGAATATTTTCATGGTAATGAAGATGCCCAACGCCATAGCGGAAAGACACAAACCCAACATGATAGCGGTTAAATAAAACTCCATTGATTGCGTGTTATCTAATTACTTCACCGCTTCAAAATTAGCGGGTATTTCAATATTATATTGCTTTGCTGCGCCGGGATTAAATACCCGCTTACGCAGCTTTACCATTTCCCATTTTAAGCCATTCGTGTTTTTGTTTTTGAGAAATACAGAAGCCTGTTCGCCGGCCTGGTAGCCCCATTGATAAATATCGGCGCCATAGGCCGCTACCGCACCTCTTGATACCAAACCGGCCTCGCTAGTAAACACCGGCACCTTGGCATTGTTACAAGCCTTTACAATGGTTTCGAACGAGCCGAAGATTGTATTATCGGGGTTTGCGAAAAATGCATCGATATTTTTGGTTAGCAACGATTGGGTTACCAGTTGAACATCGGCAGTACTATTTACCGGTAATGAAACCAATTCAACATCAAGTTGCGTTGCTAATTGTTGAATTCGCTTTAGGGCCTCCTCGCTTTGTGGTTCAGATTGATTGAACAGCATGCCTACCTTTAGTTTGCCATCTTTAGGCTTAACCAGTTTGGGTATAAGCGAAAACGAAGTGTCAATATATTCTAACGACTCGCCCACACCGAATAAGTTAGCTGGTACATTGCCACTTGCATCAACCACATTCATCAATTGCGGCGAAGGAGAAACCATCATAAACACGGGAATTTCTTTTGTATTTTGAACTGCCGTTATGGTTGAAAGTGATGGATTGGTTGCAATAAGAGTAACCTTTTTAGAAATAAAATATTTGATTGAAAGGGCAAGCTTGGGTATATCGCCCTGAGCGTTGCGGTAAATAACTTCAATTGTCTTCTGATCTTCTGAATAGCCATTCTTTTTAAGTGCATCGAAAAAACCCTGTTTGGCCTGCGCGATAGTGTTATCTTCAAATGCATCGGCAAAGGCTACTACAGGAACGCCATTGTTGGAATTATTGCAGTTTGTAAAAACGGCAATTGCAAACAGAAACAGAATTATTTTTCGCATTAGGTAGCTTAAATTTTAAAACTGCTATAAGGGATAAAGCATTTTGACAATCTAAAGTAAACTCATTTTTGATTTTTTGAGGGTTGTTACCTGTTTTGAATTAAAATCAAATATTGTCGACGGCGGGTTGTTCAATTTTTGCTAACTTTATTGAAAGCTAAATGCCAGCTATGTTTCGTGTGCTCATAATATTATGTTGTTGCGTTTTAAAAGTGCACAGTGTTTGCGCGCAAAGTGATAGTATACCCGGCCTACCTAAATACGATTACCAGATATACTTACCCAAACCCGCCAAAGAAATAAAGGAGTTATTATACGAAAAAGACTGCACGCCAATAAAAGGTAACATTTCTGACGGGAAGAAATCGATTATTATGCAGGGTTATGAGCATGGTAATAAGGTACACGTAGTGGTTATATATATCGATGGCACGGAAGATGAGTTTGTGCGTAGCCCCTGCTATATCGACCCTGTAATATTATAAGCGCTTTGCTAATGCTGCACCAAAATTTTAGCGTTGTAGATTCTTTCGCCTGACTCAATGCGCAGCACATAAACGCCGGTGCCTAATTCAGAAGTAGAAAAGGTTAATTGATTTGATTGAATTGAGAAAGCAGTCAAAATTCTTTGCCCCAGCAGATTATACAATGCTATCTGCGCATTTTTCCAATCTCCTTCCTTTTTTAAACAGGTGAACTGTTGATTTGCCGGATTAGGATAAACCGCAAATTCGCTTTCGGGTGTAATAGTCTGCACGGCTAAAACGTTGCTGGAATCCCAAAGTGTTTCGCTAAACATTTGGAGGCCGCCTAATGCATTGCCAACCAGGTATTCCAATTTGCCGTCTCCATTCAGGTCGTATGCCTGTATGGTTACACGGGCACCGGCGTTATACCTTAAAAAGTTAGAATCGAGTAAGGCAAAATTACCGCTCCTTAATTTGCTTATATCAATGGCGTATTCGAAAATCAAGCCCTGGTCTGACCCTACAAATAGCTCCATATTCCCCAACGAATCACGCATAATATAAGGTTGGCTATTCCCAATAGTGCTTGTAGTTGATGTGACATTTATGCCTCCAAAATTATTATTCACCGAATCTGCATTGAACATAGGCGCAGTTTTGGTGCCGTAGTTCCAGTAATAACTTAATCCGCCATCTACCCTGCCAATAATAAGATCGGGTAGGCTATCGCCATTAACATCATAAATAAAAGGAGCTGCATTTCCCCCAACATTTATACTGTCATAATCAGCTATGGTCATTGAGGGAAAGGAGGCCACCGGGCCACCAACATTTTAAAAAAAAGACAGATACCCATTTGCATCGCCCACCAACATATCGGGCTTACCATCGCCATCCAAATCTCCAAAAGCCGGATTATATCCCATAGTGCCGCTTGCCAGGCTGTATTGCGATAGGTTGCAATAGTCTGTTGTAACCAACTGGTAACGCGGTTGGGTATTAGTACCAACGTTTTGATACAAGCCCAGCTGAGAGGTGCCTAAAACTGTGGCGTTGTAGTAGTAATAATTACCGGCCACTATATCCATTAATCCATCGCCGTTGAAATCAAAAAAAACGGCCTTACTATCTGTACCAAAATCTATCATAGAACTAACTAAAAACGAATCGTTGCCTGAATATTGATAACTACATGTATCGCCGGTTACATAGTGGTAAAGCAAAACATTATTCACGTCCATAGCAGGGGCATTAAAAATAGGAGCTACAAGCATATCTTTAAAACCATCGTTATCGGCATCAACCTGGTAGACCGCCGGAAAGTATGGCATGTGAGCTGGTATATCGCAGTGCGGCCACAAGGTATCTACCCAGCCAATATTGGCGTATGATGAGCTGCCGGTATTGTTTAACAAAGCCAAACAATCTACATGTGCACCGCTTAACAGCAAATCAATATCGTGGTCGTTTTGATTATCGAAGGCGCTTAGGGCCGCACCGGTGTGGCGTGGGCCCTGCGGACCGGTGCCCTGACCTGTTCCGCCTTTGCAGCTAACGTTTAAATCAACCTGCAAAAATGAATTACCCACGTAAAAATTCCCCCAGCAAGAAGTAACCTGGCTAAAAATCATTGAGTCGGGCGAGAGCCCTTGTTCAACTGTTTGATTTTCATAATACTCAACTGCCGTACCATACACCCCAACAGTCAAAATATCGAGGTCGCCATCGCCATTTACATCCACAATGGCAGGTTGCCCTAAGCCGTTCGGCAAAATGTTAACTGTGTAGGGGGCATCGAAATAATAAAGACAATACTTTACAACATCGTAATGAAGGTTACCTGCTACCCTTGAACCTTTATAAACCTTAATGCCAACCGGTACGGCATTGCCATGATTATCGGTTTCGCCCATTTGAAAAGTGAATAAATCGGGTATACCATCGCGATTGTAATCGGCTAAGGCGGCCCACTGGGTCATTACCGGAAAAACCGCTTCGTACTCAGGAGCATAATGAAAAGCGGTGTCGCTGTGGCTACCATCGTTTAAAAAGGTAAGAACCTTATTGCTACCTCTATCAAACACAAAAAGGTCATTTAGTCCATCGTTATTCAAATCAACCTGAAAGAACTGCGGGGCGTTTATGCCGCCCGCCCAGGCATTTTGCAGGCTGCGGCCAAAGCGCTCGACAGGTATACCGGTAACCGGAAACTTAGTGGTTTGCCCCTGCAAAAAGCAAGCATAAAGACAGAGTAAAACGGGTAGCGCCTTTTTCAAGTTAATTTTTTAGCCATTCAAATATAGTGGTCTTAAATCTACGAATGCCATTTTAAACCTTCGATAGCCGCTATAGTCAATCTATCGGAGGGCCCGTTAATTAAGACAAGCTTGAGCCATTTGAGTTTAATATAGCATGATTGCAGCCTAAAATAAAATGGTTAAATAATACATTTGCGTATCTTGTTTCTTTAAATCCATCTTAATAAAAAATGATGAAAAAATTTACCTTCCTTATTTTTTGCCTCGTGGTTGTAAAATTTGAAAATGCCCAGTCAATTACCTGGGCCAACAATATTGCTCCCATATTATATGGCAACTGCACCAAATGCCACCACGAGAATGGTATTGCACCGTTTTCGTTACTCGATTATAATGACGCGTACCAGCAGCGCTTTAACATAAGCCACGATGTAACTATTAAAAAAATGCCGCCATGGTCGCCAGATCCAACTTATACTCGTTTGGCACATGAGAGGCTATTAACACCAGCCCAGATAAGCCTGATTAACGAATGGGTAACTGCCGGCGCGCCTATGGGCGATACCAGCCTGGCACCGCTGCCGCCGGTTTACAATAGCAATTCGCAAATAGGCGCGGCTAACCTTTCCCTTACAATTCCAATCTTTACGGTGCCTGCGAATCAATCGAGTGACATTTACCAGTGTTTCGCTATACCCACCAACCTATTGCAGGATGAGTATATTACAAGTTTGGAAATTATACCAGGTAACCCAAGTATAGTTCACCATGTTTTGGTTTACCAGGATACTACGGGCAGTTGCGCACAATTAGATGCAGCATCGCCCGGACCCGGTTATGTAAATTTTGGAGGCGTAGGCTCATCGAGCGCTATTTTAGTAGGGGGATGGGTACCGGGAGCTTCGCCAAGCGTTTTGCCGACCAACTTTGGCATTAAATTGTTTAAGAATTCGTACCTGGTATTGCAAATACACTATCCCGCAGGAAGCAATGGCTGTATAGATAGCACAAAAATTAATTTGATATTAGCCAATAACGTCACACGCCTGGTATCGATGGCGCCCATCTTAAACTACTACACAAACATTAATACCCCACTCTCAATTCCGGCAGATTCTATTATGACATTTAACGAGCACTACCAGTTGCCGAACGTTGATGTATCGGTATTGAGTGTTGCACCGCATTGCCACCTGGTGGGCCAAAACTGGCTTTGTTATGCAGTAACTCTGGCCGGTGATACTATGCCATTAATCAGAATAAATAACTGGGATTTTCACTGGCAGGGTTTTTACAATTTTAGAAACATATTGAAAGCACCTGCTAAGACTAAGTTGTATGCTTATTGCACTTATAATAACACTTCTTCTAATCCCAACAACCCGAATACTCCGCCTTTACGGGTAAGCGCAGGCGAAAATACCACCAACGAAATGATGTTGGTTTATTTTTCGTACACGCAGTACCAAGCAGGTGATGAAAATATAGTGCTGGATACATCGGCGCTGATTAATTTGAACGATACGCTTAATACTGTTGGTATAAATGAAGTGCCTAACACTTTAATATCTACACCACAATTATATGATGCAGTTCCAAATCCGGCTAAAGACGAAACGCTGATAACCTATTATTTACCAAATACAGCTACGGTTGAAATGAAAGTTTTTGATTTACAAGGCAGGTTGGTTGACGTTATTAATGCAACCAATAATTTAGGAGCCAATAGCTTAAACTATAACACATCAAAACTTCAATCGGGTAATTACCTGATAACTTTGATGGGTGATGGCGTTGTTAAGAGTAAACAGTTAAGCGTTGTTAGATAGTTTAGCATGCAGTTTAAAATTAAAAAAGCGAAGCCCGGCATATTATTGCCGGGCTTCGCTTTTTTTAAAAGAGGGGGTTTTCTAACGGTATAGTTGTTACCTGTTTAACCCAGACAATCTTTTAAGCATTATACCAAAAGATGCAACAAACGCAAAAAGAAAAGCCCCCTCCTCATTTTGCTGACGTTACAATAATAGGTAATTTATACTTATTAAAAACAGAATATGATAAAAATCATAACAGATATTATTGTGCTAATTGCCAATTGCCGGTTGTGATGGATTTTAGTTACCAAACTTTTGAGATACTTTAGCCCTAACTGTTACTATTATGAGTTTTAAAATAAAAGCTGCCCTCGCAGGTTTTCTGATTCTGTTTTGCATCGCCTTTGCGGTAGTGGAATCGCGGCAACAGCAGTTGCAGCAGCAGCTTGATTTGTTTAGCGAGTTTTATACTATGCTGGATAAAAACTATGTTGACACTTTAAACCTGCCCGACCTGATGAAGCGCTCCATGCGCAAAACTTTGGGTGAGCTTGACCCCTATTCTAATTATTACGATGCCGAGGAGACGAAAAAACGAGATAACGATTGGAAGGGCATATTATATGCCGGCATAGGCAGCACTGTTAAACAGACAGATAGTGGGGTGGTTATTGTTGAGCCCACCGAAGGACTGGCCGCGGTAAAAGCAGGTTTACGAGCCGGAGATTTAATTTTAGAGATTAACCATCAAAACGTTCAGCACCTGGTGCTTGACTCAGTGATAAGAAGGCTAAAGGGAAATGAAGGTGATAGCATTCAGCTTACTCTGCAACGTCCATTAAAAGGCGTTATCCATAAAGCTTTCAAGCGTGAAAATATTACCAGTAAGGCGGTACCACTTTATTATTTGCAAAATGATAGCGTGGGTTATATTCTTTTTGCGCACTTCCTTTCCGGCTCAGCCAAAGCTTTGAAGGGAGCGGTGGTTGATCTGAAGACAAGGGGCATGAAAAAACTGGTGCTTGATATGAGGGGGAATAACGGTGGGTTAGTAGAAGAGTGCGCCTCGGCGCTAAGTATTTTCTTTCCACCGGGCAAGCTTGTTTGCAGTTTGAGATTAAAAGACTCAACGGCGAATTATAGTTATAAAACAAGTGATACACCGGTTGACACCACCCTGCCAATAATCATTCTTACCGACCGGCACACGATTTCATCGGGTGAGATATTTGCGGGTTGCATGAAAGATTTTAAACGGGCAACTTTGATAGGGGATAGAACGTATGGCAAAGGTTTTGTGCAGGGAACGCGCTTTTTTAAGAACGGGCAAACATTATACGTTACCGTGGCCCGTTACTATACTCCTTCGGGCAATTTTATAGGTGCAAAGGGTGTTGACCCGGATATTCATCATGCAACTGCCGATACGTTACCGGCGCATTTGCAAGCAGTTATTAACTCCGGGATTATATCAGAATATAGCATTCAATACCGTAATAACCGGCCTGATGAAGGAGTCTTTGATGGTGATATTTCGTTTAATAGTTTTAAAAGCTTTTACCTTTCAAAACTTTCGGCCATCAAATTTCCGGAGGAGAGTAGTATTGGGGATTTAGATATTTATCCATCTGCCAAGGCGCTCAAAGCCGAAATTAAAAACCGAAAGCAACAACTACTTACTGTTTACCAAAAGGAACTGGAAACCGAAATACGAAAAGAAATACTTAAGCGGTATTACCAGTTTACCAAAGCAGGCCAAATCGGATTTGAACAGTCGGGCATGCACCGCTTTTTAAGCAGCCATAATTACGCCTGGTAGCTGGTTTTTGGCGCTTCGGGTTGGGAAATTTTAAACTCACAAAAATTAACTACGATTTCGGTTTGAGATAATTATTTTCGCAATCTAATTTCACCATGATATGAAGCCTTTTTCAATGAAGCTATTGGCTGTCTCGACATGCCTTTTGTTGTTTATCTTTTCATCAACCACTGGCTTTAGTGCTGCTATTGACACTGCCAGCCTGATAGTTACTACCAAACAAGGAAAGGTAAGAGGCACAACGGAACAAAATGTTTGCGTTTGGAAAGGAATACGTTATGCCAAGGCACCAGCCGGTGCTTTAAGATTCCATGCTCCGCAGCCAGCCGAAAGCTGGACAGGAACGAAGGACGCCACTGCATATGGAGCGGTAGCAGTGCAAATGAAGAGAATACTGGTGGGCAAAGAAGCGCAAAGCGAAGATTGTCTTTTTGCCAATATATGGTCGCCGGCGGCTGATGGAAAAAAGCGCCCGGTAATGTTTTGGATACATGGAGGAGGATTTATCGGTGGTTCCGGGTCGTCGGATTTGTATGATGGTGCACAACTTTCAAAAAACGGCGACGTTGTTGTTGTGAGTATTAATTACCGGTTGGGCCCTTTGGGTTTCCTTTATTTTAAGGATATGCCTAACAAGGACAATTTTGAATCGAACCTGGGGATTAAAGACCAGGTAGCCGCCTTAAAATGGGTGAAAGAAAATATTGCTGCCTTTGGAGGTGATCCGGATGCCATAACCATTTTTGGAGAATCGGCGGGGGGAGTTAGTGTTGAAACCCTAATGGCTCTGCCGGCTGCACAAGGACTTTTTAAGAGAGCCATTACTGAGAGTGGACCTGCGGGCGATGTTTGGAGCACCAAAACAGCAACGCTGGTAACAACGCTATTTTTAAAAGAATTAGGCCTTACCACTGATGGGTTAGACAAACTAAAACAACTGACCACTGATACTTTGGTAAGCGCTATGACGAGATTAATGCAGAAGATGAAGAGTGACCCTACACTACCAAAAACTTTTTCACCAACAGTAGACGGTGATTATTTGCCTTATGATTTGCTGACCAGTATTAAAAATGGCCAAAGCAAAGGCATTGATTTATTAATTGGCACCAATAAGGATGAAGCCAATTTGTTTGCCATGAAAAAACTGAAAATAGTACCCGTAAATGAAGAGGAGCTGAAACCATACTTAGCCAAACTTAAACCTGAAGAAAAAAAACAATTAATTGAAGCCTACAAAGATTACCCTAGCAGAAACAGTATACTGGAATTAATTACTGATGGCATTTTCACCATGCCCTCTATCAAATTTGCTGAATTGCAATCGGCACATGCCAACACTTATATGTACCGTTTTGATTGGGCATCGAAACCAATTAAGGCTGTAGGATTAAGCGCCTGCCATGGCCTTGAAATTCCTTTTGTATTTGGAACTTTTAAAACTAAGCTTGGCAAAAAAGTTTTGCTGTTTTCTGACCACAGGAGAATTCGTGAATTATCGGGCCAAATACAAAGGGCCTGGATAAATTTTGCACGCACCGGTGACCCCGATACACGTAATTTTACCGACTGGAAAAAATATGACCCGACGGTACGTTGTACGCTCATCTTCGATAAAAAGAACTACTGCGCTACTGACCCTAAACCTGAAAAACGCAAGGCCTGGGGTGATTTGAATTTTTTAGAGTAGGTAATTGTCTCCCGTTTAACATAGTCTCCGAACCATTCTGAGTATTTTATTTTTTCTGTAAAAAAAATAAAATATATCAAATGCTTGCGGCGTTAGCATATAACACCGGCATGGAAGCAAGCTATACCTACCCAATACTCAATGTTTATGAAAAATGCGCCATGCATTGTAAGCATCATTGCCATGCTTGTGATTACCTCGTGCCAGAGAAGAGCCGTTTGCAAAGCCAAAACAACTAATGGCGGAGCAAGTTATGTGCGGCTTTATGAAAAGAACTTTAACTCGCTGAACGAGTATAATGACGCAATTTGCGAATACAAGAAGAACGGGTATACCTGCGATGATTCGGTAACGGTTGATTGATGGGGCATATAATTATACCCGTAAGGCAATAATTAAGCGAGTTATCGTTAATGGCGCTTTGTTGTTATAAAAGCAAACAATAGTCAAATCTTGGCTGAATTTTTTATATGTTGCGCCCGCGTGCAGTTTAGCCGGGCCCTCCCAACCGTTTTATTCTGTTCTTTTTATTAATAAACCACGTAACAAATACGCATGCTTAAGTACAGGGCAGACATTAAAACACTTATTTACATAGCAATTACCACCACCATGTTTGCGCTACAATGGCATTATGGTTTTAACTGGATAGCTTACATCATTTACCTGCACTTTTCAGTATCGGTGGCAGTAATGACGCACAACCATAACCACATTAACATCTGGAACAAAAAACCTCTAAACCTGCTGACCGATTGGTGGTTAACTGTTTTTTATGGTATGCCCATTTTTGCATGGATACCTACCCACAACCGTAATCACCACCGTTATAATAATAAGCTGGACGATGTAACCCGCACTTACCGCCACAGCGAAAGCAACGATTTTGTATCGCTTATTCAGTATCCATCTATTAGCGGTTATAACCAGATGCGCGAGAGTGTAATACCTTATATGAAGGAGTTAAAGGCTAAAAACAAACAGCAGTATTATGAAAACCTCGGCCAGTTAGCTGCCCTGGTTTTGTGGCTGGCTGTATTTTTTACTTTAAACTGGAAGTATGCACTTTTGTTCGTTTTAATTCCGCAGCAGGTATCGCAGTTTATGGTTATCGTTTTTAATTACGTACAGCACGTGCATGCCGATGAGGAATCGGAATACAATCATTCGCGTAATTTTATGGGGGTTAACTTCTTTTTGTTTAACAACGGCTACCACACTGTACACCACATGCGTGCATCTATGCACTGGAGCGAAACACCGGCAGCGCATGAAAAAATTGCACACTTAATATCTCCTGAATTAATTGAGCAGAGTTTTTGGGGTTATCTTTTCAGAACCTATGTTTTGAGCATATTTATGGCCAAGCATCGTTCAGAATCAAGAAGGCTTGCCCGCATTGAGCGTGTGAACAACGCAGCCTGATATTTTTAAAAATCCGGAATAGCATGAATAGTAATGAGCAAACAATAACCCGCTTCTATACTGCCTTTGCTAACAAAGATTATAAAGGCATGCAAGCTTGTTACGCCGATGGCATAGCATTTAGCGATGAAGCTTTCCCCAACATTAGAGGTAAACAAACTAAAGCCATGTGGCATATGCTGGCGCTGGCAGGCAAGGACATGCAGGTTACTTTTAGTAATGTTACCGCGACAGAAACAACCGGCTCGGCAGATTGGATTGCCACTTATTCATTTTCACTAACCGGTAGAAAAGTGGTAAATCATGTTCACGCCGATTTTGAATTTAGCAATGGAATAATAATTAAACATACCGATACCTTTGATTTTTGGAAATGGGCCGGCCAGGCTTTTGGTGTAAAAGGAATGTTACTAGGGTGGACGCCTTTCTTTAAAAATAAAGTACAAGCGATTACCCGAGAACGCCTGCAGGCTTTTATTGCGAAAAACCCTGATTACCAATAATTGGCAGGTATAGCCAGCACCGGCACAGTATCCGTTCAAATTAACTTTAACTCATTCTTAACCTGTAAGCATAATGCGATAAAGTTTATGCGCATTACCTTCGTAATGTGAAACTACTGACGTATACCCTGAGCTTAATGATGCTTACTATATTTTGCCATGCGCAAAACGCGACGTTTTCTATTCGCGGAGTGGTAGTTGATTCCATCACGCATAAAGGCGTTGAACTGGCCACCGTTGCCCTGCAAACTACAACAGGCGATAAAATAGTAACCGGTGCCGTTGCTGATGCCGATGGTAAATTTATGTTGGAGAATATAACTGCCGGGAAATATCAATTGTCGGTTTCTTTTATTGGTTACAACTCAAAAAATCTTACATTAGAAGTAACGGCTAACCGCCAGTTAGAGACTATTTCGCTTAGTGCATCCTCCAAAACCCTGGGCACCGCAGTTATAGTTGGCGAAAAACAATTGATTGTCAAAACATCGGAAAAAACCGTTTTTAATGTGGCCGAAA
>CAIOTH010000158.1 GCA_903861145.1 uncultured Bacteroidota bacterium
CTGCGTATTGTACCCGGCTATGCCATGGCTTATTTTGCCCGTGGCAACGTGCGTATTAAGGTGGATGATTTAACCGGAGCTATTGATGATTTTAGCAAATCGCTGCAATATAACCCACAGCTTTTTAATGCGTACTATAACCGCGCATTGCAATATGATAAGTTGAAAAATTATAACGCTGCTATTTCGGATTACACTACGTTTTTAAAAACGCGGAGAGACTTTGAGTTGCCGTTTTTATTTAGGGGTAACGATTATTTTCAGGTAGGTAACTTTGGTGCGGCTTTGGAGGATTTTAATGCTGCGTTACAAATAAACCCCAAGAACCCGGATGCACATTTTGATAAGGGGGTTAGCCTGGTTAGGCTAAATAGAGCTAACGAGGCTTGCCCGGATTTTGAAGCGGCGTTGCAACTGGGCAATGGTACTGCGCAGGCAATGGTTAACCAGTATTGTAAGAAGTAGGGGTGTTGGGAAAGGCTCAAACAGCCAACTCACCCCGGTCTTTGACTACCCCTCTCTTTGAAAAAAATAGAGGGGAACAGCCAATTGACAGCATCGTTAAAAGGCTCCTTCGACTTCCTGGGCGGTGGCGTTTAGCTCGGTGAACATAAAGTAGAAGGCGGCAAGTACAGTGGCTGCGAGGTAGACGATTAAGAACGTTCCGCCAAAAGACCATACATTTTTGAGGCCGAACCAGTCACCGGTGCGTAGAACGATAGAGATGCCATAACCTGCTTGAATTAATGTAGCGAAAAGACCATAAGCTTTTTTATCCATGATAGATGTGTACGCAAAAATAGTAACCAGCAGAAAGCCACCGTATAACAGAGCTTGAGAATAGGGCAGACTACCCATGCGATAGAAAAAGAAAGAAAGAAGGGCAAGCGTGCTCATCATTTGAAAGAAGGACCATGCCACAAAAGCGCTTGAATAGGCGGGGTCGAATTTTTCGAAGCTATCCATGCTTTCGACATAATGAACCGGGTATTTTTCGGTTACATCGGCAGGACGCCAACCGGTGGGCATAAACCAAATGCGCAGTTTGTCTTTGTAACTATTGGCACGCCATGCATCGGTTATGAGCAGCGATAGGTGTTTGAAGTTGATGAGGAAAGGGTTCCAGGTTTTAACGGGGCGTTTAACGCCATATACCGGTGGCACTTCGGGCAGTTCTTCCTGGAAGGTGCCGAACATCTTATCCCAGAAGATAAATATCTGGCCAAAGTTTTTGTCCATGTAAATATCGTTCATGGCATGGTGAACGCGATGATGGGATGGGGTTACGATTACTTTTTCGAGGATACCCATACGGTTGATATAGCGGGTGTGATACCAAAACTGCATAAACAAATGCACCGGTGCTATTATACCGATAACCGTTGTTGGCACACCGACTAAAGCCATGGGCAAATAAAATATGGTGAAGAAGCCGACCACATCTGAAATTGATTGGCGGAGTGCACAGGCGAGGTTAAACTCTTCGCTGCTGTGATGGATGATGTGGTGGTTCCAAAAGTAGTTGACCTTATGTTCGATGCGGTGTACCCAGTAGCCGGTTAAGTCAATATATACAAAGCAGAAAAAATAGATCCAAACAGGTGGGGAACTCCAATGAAATAATTGAACGTACTTAAGAAGGAATGAATATGAAATGATAGAGACCGA
>CAIOTH010000159.1 GCA_903861145.1 uncultured Bacteroidota bacterium
GGAACTGCTCCTTTAATAAGCAAGATGTTCTCTTCAGCCATCACTTTTACAACCTTTAGGTTTAATACTTCTATAATTTCTCCACCGGTACGGCCGGCCATTCTTAATCCTTTGAATACGTGCGATGGATCGGAAGATGCACCTAATGAACCTGGCGCACGAGAACGATCGTGCTGACCGTGTGTTCCCATTCCTACCCCGCTAAATCCGTGGCGTTTTACAACACCCTGGAAACCTTTTCCTTTTGATACGCCTTTGATGTTAATCAAATCGCCGTCTTCAAAATTGGTTACGGTTACTGCTTCGCCTACTGCTTTTCCGAAATCGTAATCGCGGAATTCATGCAGTTTTCTTTTTGGTGTAGTGCCGGCCTTTTTAAAGTGGCCTTGCATAGCCTTAGTTGTAGACTTTTCTCTTTTTTCGTCGAAAGCTAACTGAGTTGATACATAACCATCAATCTCCATAGTCTTTAACTGAGTTACGATACAAGGGCCAGCCTCGATAACTGTTACAGGTGTGTGTTTGCCATTGTCAAACACGCTGGTCATACCTGCTTTTTTTCCGATAATTCCTTTCATTTCTATTTGGTTTTAGAGGATGACACCGCTATTACAGATGCCATCATAAATGATAAAATACTTTTTAATTTTTCCAGGCTTTATTGGGAGATTGAACACCATTTCCATGTGTCCTCAAACCCGCTTGGCTACCTAAGCCTTTATTTCAACCTCAACACCACTTGGTAATTCAAGTTTCATCAAAGCATCAATTGTTTTTGATGTAGATGAATAGATGTCAAGCAATCTCTTATAAGTGCAAAGTTGGAATTGCTCTTTAGAGTTAGCATTTACGTGCGGGCTACGAAGAACAGTAAATACCTTTTTGTGAGTAGGAAGAGGCACCGGGCCGCTAACTATTGCACCTGTATTTTTTACAGTCTTTACGATCTTCTCAGCACTCTTGTCTACAAGATTGTGATCGTAGCTTTTTAATTTGATTCTGATTCTTTGGCTCATAAAAAGAACGTTTTTTTTATACTTATTAGTTTAATACTTATTCAATTACTCTCCTACTGCGCTGGTTCTTGTTTTCCCGCTGTTTTTAGCGATCACTGCATTGGCAACGTTTTCAGGAGCCGGTGCAAAGGCGAAGAATTCCATAACCGAAGTTGCGCGGCCTGATGTGATAGTACGTAACTGGGTTACATAACCAAACATTTCGCTCAAAGGCACTTTAGCACGTACCACCTGTGCATTTATTTTAGCATCCAATCCTTCCAAAATACCTCTTCTTCTGTTCAAGTCACCAACCACATCACCGGTATTTTCATCGGGTGTAATAACTTCAACTTTCATGATAGGCTCTAGCAATACAGGCTTACACATTTTAGCGGCAGTTCTGAAAGCCAGCTTAGCGCAAAGCTCGAATGATAAAGCGTCCGAATCCACATCGTGGTATGAACCATCATATAAACGCACTTTCAAACTATCAACTTCATATCCGGCTAATACGCCTGTTTTCATGGCTTCTTTGAAGCCTTTTTCAACAGATGGAACAAATTCGCGTGGAATTGAACCTCCGAAAATATCATTGATAAATTGTAAGCCTAAAGTACCTTCATCAGCTGGACCAATTTCGATCTTGATATCAGCAAACTTACCACGACCACCCGATTGCTTTTTGTAAAGCTCGCGGTGTTCAATCGTTTTAGTCAATCTTTCTTTATAGTTAACCTGAGGAGCACCCTGGTTACATTCTACTTTAAACTCGCGACGAAGACGGTCAACAAGGATTTCGAGGTGAAGCTCACCCATACCTGCGATGATAGTTTGACCGGTGTTCTCGTCAAACGATACGCGGAATGTAGGATCTTCTTCAGCCAATTTACCAAGTGACATACCCAACTTATCCAAATCTTTCTGTGCCTTAGGCTCGATAGCCAATGAGATAACCGGCTCAGGGAATTTCATACTTTCAAGTACCACAGGATAGTTTTCGGCACACAGTGTATCACCGGTACGGATATCCTTAAAACCTACGGCAGCTGCAATATCTCCTGCTTCAACGCGCGGAACCATGTTCTGCTTGTTAGCATGCATTTGGAATAAACGAGAGATACGTTCTTTCTTTCCTGTACGGGTATTCAAAATGTATGAACCTGCATCCAATGATCCCTGGTAAACCCGGAAATATGCCAAACGGCCTACGAAAGGATCGGTAGCAATTTTGAACGCCAATGCGCAGAAAGGTGCATCAGTATCAGGGTGAATAGTAACTACTTCTTCAGTATCAGGGTTGGTGCCGTTAATGTTTGGCTTATCTTGTGGTGATGGAAGGATTGCGCAAACTGCATCTAATACCGCCTGAACTCCTTTGTTTTTGAAAGAAGAACCGCAATACATAGGCACTACCTTTTGGGCAATAACCGCTTTACGAACCGCAGCACGAATTTCGTCAGCCGAAATTGAGTTAGGGTCAGCAAAGAATTTTTCCATTAAAGTATCATCAAACTCAGCAACCTGCTCAAGCATTTTCTCACGGTATTCTTTTACTTCCTCTACTAACTCAGCCGGTGTTTCAATCACCTTATAAGTCATACCCTTATCATCTTCGTTCCAAACAACTGCTTCGTTGGTAACCAAATCAACAACACCTCTAAAATTTTCTTCGTTACCCAATGGTATTTGCATAACCATAGGTATAGAGCCTAACATAGTGTTAACCTGCTTAACTACGTTAAAGAAGTCGGCACCAGAGCGGTCCATTTTGTTTACAAAACCTAAACGGGCAACACCGTAGTTATCGGCCAGGCGCCAGTTAGTTTCTGATTGTGGTTCAACACCATCAACTGCAGAAAATAAGAATACCAACCCGTCTAATACGCGAAGTGAACGATTCACTTCCACAGTAAAGTCAACGTGGCCGGGTGTATCAATAATGTTAATGTCGTACTTTTGATCTTTCCATGTCCAGTGGCAACGGGTAGCAGCAGAAGTGATAGTGATACCACGCTCTTGCTCTTGTTCCATCCAGTCCATAGTGGCCGCACCTTCGTGCACTTCACCAATTTTGTAGTTAACACCGGTGTAATACAAGATACGCTCAGTGGTTGTAGTTTTACCTGCATCAATGTGAGCCGCTATACCAATATTTCTCGTAAAACTCAGATCTTTTCCCATTGTACCACTCTCCCTATCTATTCCGAGATAAAGGAGATCTCATTTTTATTTTTTTATCGAATATTTTTTAGCCTTGTAGCTTAACTAATTAGAACTTAAAGTGAGCAAAAGCCTTGTTAGCTTCAGCCATCTTATGGGTATCTTCTTTCTTCTTATAAGCGCCACCTTCACCTTTCGATGCAGCTACTATTTCGGAAGCAAGCTTATCAGCCATGCTTTTTCCGTTTCTATCGCGGCTATATTGGATTAACCATTTCATAGCAACCGATACTTTACGCTCGCCACGAACTTCGGTAGGTATTTGGAAGTTAGCACCACCAATACGACGGGTCTTTACTTCGACAGAAGGACCTACGTTTTGAATAGCTTTTTTCCAAATGTCTAAACCGCTTTCTTTGGTTCTTTCGCCAACAAGGTCAAGCGCACCGTAGAAAACACCGTATGCCACGGACTTCTTTCCTTCGTACATTAACCTGTTAACAAACTGAGTGATCATTACATCTCCGAATTTCGGATCTGGCTGAACGTATCTCTTGGGCGCTTTTTTCTTTCTCATCTTATATTATCAGTTAACTGTGATCTGATTTTTTTAATTATTATTTTTTCTTTTTTCCTCCGGCAGGTGCTCCCTTAGCAGCTACTACAGCACCAGCTTTAGGACGTTTAGTACCGTATTTAGAACGGCTCTTTTTACGGTTTTCAACACCCGCAGTATCTAACGAACCACGAACGATGTGGTAACGAACACCCGGAAGATCTTTTACCCTACCACCACGGATTAGCACGATTGAGTGCTCCTGAAGGTTGTGGCCTTCACCAGGGATGTAGGCAATAATTTCTACCGCATTAGTTAAACGAACCTTTGCTACTTTACGCAAAGCCGAGTTAGGCTTTTTAGGCGTGGTAGTGTAAACACGGGTGCAAACACCTCTTTTTTGAGGGCATGAATCCAGTGCACGGCTCTTCGATTTTGCACGTATAATGGTACGGGCTTTTCTAACTAATTGTTGTATTGTAGGCATTCGCTCTTTATTTTAAGGACGGCAAAAGTAGACTTATTATTTGAATTTCAAAAAAAAGATGTGGAAAATAGGGATAAGTAGGGCACGCTGATTTATTATGATGATTATGATTTGAAATGCAATTAGGTGATAGGGTAGTGTTTATGGGTTATTTTATTGATAATGAGCTTATTGGGCTTTACGGGGTAATTTGGGAAGATGCTGTTTTTGATTGTTTATGTAGGTGATTTATTTAGATGCTCACCACCCCCTACACCCCCGCCACCGGGGGACATGCCTAAATTTTTCGGCGCGGCGCTGGAAAAATTTAAGGGAAAGACTGCCTTATGAGCATGTTTGGAGGAAATCTCGGGAAGAATTGATAATCAATACCCTTTCATTTGTTCGTTTTGCCGATTGAGTATGCTTTTACTTTCTTTTGGCTTGAACCAATAGAAAGTAACAAAGAAAAGTTCAAGGCTGTCCGGCAAACTCCTAAAAAAAATTAGCCCCGCAGGAAATAAACGAACTCGGCGCATGGGCGGTGCTTGTAGTTGGCGGTACGGCTATAGGACGTTGTAGTTTACTTTTGGTTGGCCTCATACAGCGTTTTTTTCTTTTTGGCTGCGCAGCAATTTTTTTCTTAACGGAATTGCCGGGAGGCCGTTTGGGGAAATGCAAAATGCACCTGGGGCGCGTTTGACCCCGATTATTTACTGCTTAACCAGTTTGGCAACGGCGATGGTGGCGCCGCTCCTTTTAATGGATACATTATATATGCCTGCGGCGAAGTGGGTGATATTTAGTTTTTGGAAGCCGCTATACATGGGTAGGGGTTGGGTATAGATTATTTGGCCGATGGCATCGGAGATTTCTAAACTAATTGGGCCTTTGTTCCAATCGGTGAAGCCGTAATCGATGGTGGTGTAATCGTTGGCGGGGTTGGGGAAGACTTTTAGGATTTTTTCTTTGGCATCGCGAATATCTTGGGTGAATGTGGTTAGGGAATCGCATTGGGATTGGGTTAGGGAGCCGAGGCGGTAGTTGGGGAAGTTGGGAATTCCGATTGTTAGGGTTGGCAATACAACACCATCCTGGACAAAATTACACAAGGTACCTTTTTCATCCGGGTTATTAATAACATGATAATAGGGGACTGCATTACCGCAGCTCATGTAAATTTTTCCATCGGGGCCCAATTGTTGTGTAAAAAAATCAGTTTCAACCTGCGGAGTATTGGGCATGTGACCACCATTATAAATGCCGATAGTATCAACGGTTGAAAAGATATTATCAGCCCAAAGATCAAATTGGTAAATTTGATGTGTAAGCGAGAGATACAGAAAACGGCTATTAGGTGAAATGGAAACTCCAATACCACCCCATAGTGAGTCAACGATACTAGGCAAAGGAAGATTTCGGGGATCGCTTAAAAGTCCTGTACAACGATCAAAATCATAAATATTTAGACCCGATATGGCCCCTAAATAAGCAAACTTAGTACCATCAGGTGAAAAGCAAGAGGCATCGCTTTGGTCATAATAAATCGTATCGCCGGTGCAGGTCAAATCGGGCATAACGTGAAACCCTGCAGTATCCAGCAACATCCAATAAAAGCAGTTTGTATTTCTCTTTTGAACTAAAATCCACCAATCCCGACCGTTACCATGCTTAACGCATTGTATGGCGGCTCCCAGGTTATCAGTAATCAGTGGTTGGTTTTTATATAAAACCTGCCCTAACCCTCCATTGGCAGACATATCTATAAGTGCAGACAACATTTTTGGATAATACGCCTCACTTTGGTTTGAATTAGGCACGATATCTATGAAAGAAGAAAGTAAATAGTACTGATTGGAATTTGCGACGCTAGGCAAACCTATAACCCCTTGTGGTGTTCTATACCCACCAGTGAAAATAGTTGGATCCCAAACGAGTTCAATATAACCAGCATTTAAACTATCACTATTTTCAATCGGTAGATTTAAAGCATTGGCTATATATATACCATTGGTATAGAATAATATATTGCCTTCGCTATCACTATAAGTAGTTGTCGCTTTATCGAAATTCATTTCAAGTGAATCGAAAGTGATGGCAACTGGAGTGTCATTAAAATCCAATTTCATATCACCAAAGGTATACCCGCGTACAGCAGAATCATGAACATTATGATAATAGCTGTCATAACCGGTAAGCCAGTTATAATCGTTTTTTTGCGCCTGCACCAAACCAGGAAGGGTAATTAATATAGCAAAGAGAAAACTGCGGCGCATGGGGCGGATTGGTGTTGTTGAGTTTTCTAAATATAAGAGATTTTTTTGGTGGGGGTGGAATGTGGGGGTGGACGGACTTTTTAGTGTTTCACCCCTTCCGTCCCCTAAAGGGGAAACCAAAGCCGAAAGGCCGCTTTGCAACCCTCTGACTCCACAAAGGGGAGAACCGCTAGGCAGGAATACAAATGCAAAGCCCCTTCCGTCCCCTTCCCGCACAAAGCTGCGGGATGAGACAAAAGGGAACCCGGGGCGGAAATGCAAATACAGAACAGCCAGGCCTCTCCCGACCTTCGCTTCGCTGGGTCACCCTCTCCATCGCAAGCGATAGAGAGGGTTGGGTCGCCCGTACGAGTTATCCGCACCCCTTGTGTGGTTGGGTGATACGTTTTACTTTCGTAATATAATACGAAATTGCAAAATTGCGATTTTTTCGATTTTAGGGTTTTGCTATTGGTTTAGCGTTGTTTGACATTATGGGGGCATTTTTTTTGCCCGGGGAAGGATTGGTAAATTGAGGCAATTTTTTATTGTGCTGAATGGTTTAAATTAAGAGGTTAATGACTTATAATCAATTACTTATAAATAACGACTTTTAAAAAAGTATACACTTGAAAAAATCATGATTTTTGGGGCATTTTTGGTTAGGTATCACATTTAAAATGAGTGGTTTATATATAACGATTTATATAAAAGTATACAAAAGTATACAGAATTTATTTTGACGCGGGGACAGTTTACAGTTAAATGCAGAGGCGGATATGATTGGCAATGCCGGTTTATAGTTGGCGCAATCGGTGTTACTTTAAAACTTTGATAGTCTTTATATATTTATCGCAACTATGGCAGCAGACAAAAAGAAAAAGGATAAAGGGGTTAAGCAGGTGCAGCCGGCGGGTGTGCCTAAGGCGCCGAAGGTGGTTTTTAAGACGGAGTACATTTGGTATTTTTTGGTGCCCTGCCTGGTTATTACGGTGACTGCGTTTTTGAATGCTATGGGCAATGGCTTTTGCTGGGATGACGGTGGCTATATTATAGGTAACCCGATTATTAAGAGTTTATCGGGCGATGGTTTGAAGGCGATTTTTACGGAGCCGTATGGGGGTAACTACCACCCGCTTACTGCACTTAGTAATGCTATTGAGTGGAATTTGGTGAAGGACAAGCCAGAGTTGTACCATATTGATAACCTGATTGTGCACCTGGTGAATATTAGCCTGGTTTTTTGGCTGATTTGGAAAATGACTACCCGCATTGAAATGGCGGTTATTGTTACCATCTTTTTTGCGGTGCACCCTATGCGGGTTGAGTCGGTTAGCTGGATTGCGGAACGCAAGGATGTGCTTTATACCTGTTTCTTTTTATCGGCTTTGATTGTTTACATCAATTACCTAAAAGGAAAAGACACCACACGCAACTGGACTTTGGCGTTTGTGTTTTTTGTTATTGCCTGTCTTTGTAAATCGGCGGCGGTGTGTTTGCCGGTGTTGTTTTTTGTGTTTGACTATTACTTTAAGCGCAAGTTTGAATTTAAGCTGCTGCTTGAGAAGATACCGTTTTTTATTGTGGCGCTGGTGTTTGGAGTGGTGGCTTTAAAATCGCAGGCAAGTTCGGGCTCGATGAGCCATTTTAGCGGAGAGTATAACGGGCTTGATAGGGTGTTTATGGTTTTATACTCGGAGGTGTTTTATATAGTTATGCTTGTGTTTCCGTATAAGTTAAGCCTGGCGCATATTTTTCCGGCGAAGGCTAATGGTACTTTACCGGTTGAATATTACCTGGCCCCGCTACTGCTTATTGCCATTGCTTTTTGGATTTACAAAGGGGGCAATAAAAGACGGGTGCTGATTACGGGCTTTGCTTTTTATTTTATTACACTGGCACTGGTAGTGCAGTTGGTGCCGTTTGGGTGGGATATAGTTTCGGAACGTTATAGTTATGTGCCGCATATTGGGTTACTGTTTATTGCGGCTTCGTACCTGGTTGGTTTAAGCGATAAAAATTCGACCGCAGCATGGAAATTAAAACCATGGCTTACGGGTATTTTGGTTTTGCTGGTTACCGGTTGTGTATATGCTACCTGGGAAAGGAATAAAGTATGGAAGGATGATTTGACCTTGTTTACCGATGTAATTGCCAAGGACCCGAATGTGAGTTTTGCGTATAGCGACCGGGGCGTGCTACTGATGAATAAGGGGCAGCTAAAGGAATCGTTAAGTGATTTTGACAATGCCATACGGCTTGACCCAAATTACGGCGATGCTTTATATAACCGTGCCACCGTGCGCGAAAAACTGAATGATTTTAAGGGGGCCGTTGACGATTACAGCCGGTTACTGCGTATTGTACCCGGCTATGCCATGGCTTATTTTGCCCGTGGCAACGTGCGTATTAAGGTGGATGATTTAACCGGAGCTATTGATGATTTTAGCAAATCGCTGCAATATAACCCACAGCTTTTTAATGCGTACTATAAC
>CAIOTH010000160.1 GCA_903861145.1 uncultured Bacteroidota bacterium
ATAAGCCGTAAGCGCCATTACTGTTGCTTGTCCAGGTAGTGCCGCTGGCCGGTGTGGTAATTGCCCAACCGGTAGGGGGGAAGACCCCGCTTTCAAATCCCTGAACTATTGGCGTGTTTATACCTGTTGCTGTGTAAATAGTGTAAATAGTATGCGCCGAATCGTTACCACGGTTTTGGTCGGTTTGGCCGTTAGGCAAACTAATACTTACATAAATAACGTGCGAGCCATTGGTAGAGCTAAAACCGGGTAAAGTAACGGCTGCATTGCCCAAATACATTAAGGTACCGGCCCAAACAAAAGTGCTATCGCCTCCGCCATCAACATGGTATTTAACGGTAAACGACGTAATGGCAGTTGAGCCCAGGTTTTGAACTGTAATAGTAGGAGTGATATCATTGGTGCAGGTGCTATCACCCGGAGAAACAATACCGGTTAATGCCAAATCTAAAGTATCGGTTGGCGGAAAAGGGTCGTAGCCATCATTGGTAAGTGTATCAATATTGTTAGGGTCTAACCAGTCCTTTAAACGGGTTTGTGCGGTGGCTCCGCTATCCCACGATACGCAGAAGCGGCCGTAATAATCGCGCAGGTTAGCGGGTATTTCACCACACGCTGATGGTCCACCGTAAAGCTGGCCAACAACTCTTTTATTTTGGTCGAGCAGCGGCGAGCCTGATGAACCGGGCTCGGTAACACCATCCGTCCATTGCCCGATTTGCCAAACCAATGCTGTCCCATTTCCTGCGTCGTAAAAGGTATCGGTAACAGGGTTATTAGCTTGCGTACATTTTTTAATATCGCCCGATGGATGATGAATGCATGTAACGCTTGTGGCGGGCACAGTATCGTGGTTCCATCCTAAGTAAAAAGGGTGATAAGATTGAGGGGGAGCTGAATTCATTTTTACCAAAAGAAAATCAGAAACACCACTTTGTGCAATTACGGTACATCCTGAAATGGATTGCGACGATGGATTGGTGGGTGGATTTGCACAACCGGCAGACTCCCAGTTAAAACGAAATACCCAGGCGCCATCTTGGCCGGGTTGGTTGCAATGGTTAGCGGTTAGTATGTAAGGCGTGCCATCGTTTAAAGTGTTATTGACCAAAGAACCCGAACATAGTTCATTACCCCCTGAAACGATACAAACTACCGCTCTTTTTACCGTGGCATAATCAGCATATTGTGGACAGTTAATGTTATGTATACAACTACCCGCATCGCCGAATGCTTTGAGGTAATTATTAAAGTTTTTATAGCCTTGGGTAATTCTAAATAGAATGAAATTGCTTTGCCCGCGAACAGCTGCAGGTTCATAGTATTCAATTACCGCTTCATCGTCATTTATTAAATCGGTACTAAAGAAATTATCGGGTGTATTATTCTCTGCTGTAAAGCCCCCAAGTATTTGCTGATGGTCTTTTGAATACACAAACAACTTAGCGCCAATGGGAATATGAAAGTGGCTGAAAGCAAGATTAATGGTATAGCTGCCTGGTGTTTTTACGTCTAATTGCCAAGCACGGTCGCCGTTGGGTAAGTTTGTCCAGGTGCCGCAGTTTTGAGGACTGTAGTTAACCAAATGGTTATAACCAAACCTGTAAGGCCTGTCTTTATGTTGCTCGTTAACGGCATCTTCGGTTAATAGTGAATCAACGTTAATAGCGGGCATAGAAATAACCGGTAGTTTGCCCGATGGCGCAAACTTAAACCCCGGTGGCGTTACGCTGGATGAGACTTGCCCATAAGATACATTGCAAGCAAGCAGAAGGAAGTTTAAGGCAGCAAACAGGATAGATTTTTTGGTCATCGATATCTATATTTTAAATGCAGTGTTAGTTATTAAAGCAAGAATAATGTTTTAGCACTAATAACCGAATTACCATGCACGTTAAATAACAACATGGATAATTGCCCGGCGCTATCGCAAATACTACTTAAAGATATTGATAAAACCAGTACCGGACAATTATACGCTACGGAGGGAATAGTGTTTTACTTCTTCCACTTTATGTTACAACCGATGCTGGGCCGCTGGCGTGGTGAAACCTTAGTACCTGCCAGTAAAGCGTCCAGCGCCTGGCGTATATCATTGCCTGAAAGGGGAACGTTATTAGAGGGCCGGGAATCATCCAACTGTCCACGGTAGGCAAGTTGCTGGTTTTTATCAAAAACAAAAAAGTCGGGTGTACAGGCAGCGTCATAAGCTTTAGCTATGCCCTGGGTTTCGTCGAAAAGATATGGGAAGGGGTATTTCAATGCTTCTGCTACCTTCTTCATATTGGCTGGAGAATCTTCGGGCTCGGCAATAATATCGTTTGAGCTAATTGCCACGAAACCGATTCCTTTATTGAGGTAAGAACTTGCCAACCGGGTTAATTCGGGGTTAATATGCTTTACATAAGGACAGTGGTTGCAAATAAACATGATAACCGTTGCCTGTGCACCTTTTAGCGAAGCCAATGAAGCATTTTGCCCGGATACAACATCCATAAGGGTAAAATCTGGTGCCTTGCTGCCAAGCGGAATCATATTTGATGGAGTAAGTGACATGTTGTTTTGGGTTAGGGGCCTCAAGATTAGGGTAATTTATCAGTTAATAAGCCTATTTATACGCCCGGTTTTTAAAATAACGCGTTTGGGGCTGAATGGTTTTGCCGAAATTTTTATATTTGCGCCCCGAACTACTCAATAATGCACCTGTAGCTTAACTGGATAGAGCATTTGACTACGGAT
>CAIOTH010000161.1 GCA_903861145.1 uncultured Bacteroidota bacterium
AATGATCCAGTCAACAATATCCTTGCCGTCGGCAACTTCCTCGGTGCTAAACTCCATCCGTCTTTTTCCCTGCGACGCACCGGTGCCTCTTACATCCACTACTACGATGGCATAGCCGTACGAGGTAAAAAAATTGACCTCGCTTTCACTAACTTCCGTAAGTACCGGGTCCTTAATCAGGTTAAACGGCCACTTTGCTTGAACAGAGCGAACATATCTATCGAGGTAAACGATAGCCGGTATCTTTTTACCTGCCTCTAATTTTTTCGGAAGAAATACATCAACTGCCAACAAAACACTATCGCGCATGGGTACGTAATATGAATAGTAGGTAAAACCCTTGTATTGAGCCGAAGTATACCCTTGGTAAACTCCAACGCTGCTAACCGGTGTTACCGGAGCAGGCGTTTTATCTTTTTTGCCTGAAGCGAAAGCCACTGAACACATTGTGATGAGGGCAATAGCTGTTGAAATACGGAAGACAAAGAAGCGCTTCATGTTAAAAGTTGTTTTAGAGTTGTACAAATATCGACTATGACAAGCCCAAAATGAAAATATTGTCGCCGATTTAATTGAATTTTAGGCGATACTTGATTTCGAAAGAATTTAAAACGTAAATACATGTCACAATCAAACTATATATCAATTACAGTAGCGGATGGAACGCACATGCAGGCATACGCTGCTTTACCCTCTGGCGATGGCCCTTTTCCTGCACTCATGCTTTTTCAGGAAGCCTTTGGTGTAAATGCTCACATTAAAGATTTGGCCGAACGTTTTGCTAAAGAAGGATATGTAGTAGTTGCCCCCGAACTATTTCACCGCACTGCTCCCGAAGGATTTACAGCAGCTTATAACGACTTCGCATCAGTCGCCCCCCACATGCAGGCATTAACCGAAGCCGGTATGGAGGCAGATGTTCAAGCCTGCTGGCACTGGCTACAAACCAATGATTCAGTAATAAAAGAAAAAATTGCCTGTACCGGTTACTGTATGGGTGGAAGGGTTTCGTTTTTAGCCAACACAATTTTGCCTTTACGCGCAGCCGTTAGTTATTATGGAAGCAGAATAGCTCCAGACCTGGTAAAACGCGCAGCTTCATTACACGCGCCCATGTTATTTTGCTGGGGAGGATTAGATAAGCACATTCCACAAGAACAAATAGATGCCGTTACAGGGGAATTGAAAAAGGAAAACAAACCATACGCAAGCATCGTATTTTCGTATGCTGACCACGGATTTTTCTGCGATGCAAAACCCGCCTATAACCCCGAAGCCGCTACCGAGGCATGGGCCTTAACGCTCTCTTTTTTGAAAGCGAAACTTCAGTAACTACAACATCTTCCACTCCTCAGCCACATCCAGCAGTCCTTTAATAAGCTGGCCATGTTGCTTTTTCCAATAATGGTAATTGCCAAAAAGTATCAGCCGCTTTTTAGCACGACTCACTGCTGTATTCAACAAAAATAACCCTCGCGATTTAGCATATCGCGAATCGGTAAACCATTTCTTATCGGTGTCAACCACACTCAGCAAAATATTCTCCCATTCCTTTCCTTGGGCGCCGTGCACGGTTAGTATGCGGCCTTCGTTTCTATCTCGCGGCATTAGTTTGCCAAGCAATTTCACCTGGTTTATATATGGTGTAAGAATGGCGTAATCGCCTAGCCCGGTTGTTTCAATAAACTGCTTGATGGCATGTGCCTCCGCTTCGCTTTCACGCGTAGGCTTATCATTCAAATTTCTTGGTTGCGGAACCGGCGTTTCAACATGCACAAAATAAATTTCGGTTTCACCCCTCAAACTATGCGACCCAAATCCGTTTTTATAAACGTAATCGTTAAGCACCGAAGCCAAATTTTTACCAAACCGGTGTGTATGCGTTAAATCAACACGGCTCATCTTCCCGTTCAGTGTTTCTTCATTGTTGACATAAGCCTCATAAGCGTTCTGCTTGCTTTGGTCAAACAACCGCGAAAGATGTATCGCACTCTTCGACCACACAAAAACATCGCGCTGCTTTTCATCCTGCATTTCCATATCATTCATCTCGCAAACCGGTGGCAATTGCAAATGATCACCCAAAAACGTAACCGGCACATCATTTCTCATCAATGGCATCGCTTTAACCGCGCACGCATAACCGGCCTCATCTAAAAAAATGTGTTCAACCTCAAGGTCATCTTCAATAAACCTGAAAATATAACTATCAAGGGTAGCTGCTACCACCGCCGCATTTCTCGCCCGCTCATTCGAGCCCTTTAATTTGTTGCGTGATTGCTCCAACTCCGCCAGCATATTTTTAAGCTCATGCTCAGGCATCGCCGAAAACTCAACCGCTTTGGCTTGTATAACCGCCTCTTCTTTTTTCTGCGTGGTTACAAAACTGGTTAACTGGTTAAGCGCGGTGCCAACCCCCTCTGGTTCCAAATGCTTTACTATCATCTCGGTTAATGGGTGAACCGAAACTGCATCCTTTATTTCTTTCAGTAACTTTTTAATTAGTTTTTGGCTCGTGCTTTTACTACCGTTTTCTTCAGCAATCTCAAGCAGCTCCTTCAGTTCTTTCAACTTTTGCAGTCCTTCTTCAAGCTTCAGTAATGTGTCATCAACAGTGGTGTTCTCCTTTTTCATTACACTTTTTACAACCCGCATTTGCTTTTCAATTTGCAGGCGCTGGGTGCTAATGCCAAAGTTCTCGCATACCTCAGGATATTGCTGCGCAAAGGCTTTTGAAGTATGCCCCAGCCTCAAAAACTTTTCGCGGGGAATGCCCGCAGCATCGCTCATGCGCAACACTCCACGCATTACCTGCTCAAGCGCGGTATTGGTGGGCGCCAGTATAGCGCAACGCTTGTTATTCTTTACGTACTGCACCACAACGTTGGCTAATACCAACTGCGTTTTACCGGTGCCCGGTGCTCCCCAAATGTAAGTGAAAGGCTCCGTCAGGATAGATTGTATCGCAAGCTTCTGATCCATACCCGGCACCGGATTTTCGAAATACGGAAAATCCTTCGCTAAATGTTCAAGCGGCGATTTTTTAGTGGGCAGTTGCAGGTTACTTCCCTTTTGATCAAACCAGCTGTTTACGCGCTGCACTAAAAACTTCATGTCGGCAATTACCTTCAACTGCCCCGTGCGGATATTAATAAACCGGTTAAACAACTCGGCATTAGGCTCCAGGTAAAGCATATTCTTTTCTACATCGTACTCCAACACCATTATCTGGTTGGTGTCATACTTGTTATCATCCCCCTCAAAGCGAAAGAAGATAGTTTCCGCATCAAATATTTTTTTGGAGAGGCGAAGGGTAACAATGCGCTGGTAATGGTCAATAATTTCAATACCCCAAACTTCAATCTCGTTTAAGCCACGGCCCGTTTTTTCAAGATATTCATAGTAAGATTTGCACGACGAAATACAGAGTTGCTTAATTTCTTCAGGACTCATTCAATGGGCTGTTTATAAACGCAATCTGTAAAAATAAGCAATGGCGGGCTGCCAGATACATTACTTGCTAACCCATAGCGTCATTCATCATAAAAATCATAATAAATCAGCGTTCTATTGTATTTCGATACCAACAGTACAAAAAAAATCCGCCCCGAAACCGGAACGGACTTTTTTATCTAACCCAAAGTTTTAATTACTGCATTTTAATCACCAAAGTATTGAATGGGCTATCATCCATTACATATTTAATGTTGGCATTGCTCTTGGCTGCATTTTCATCAGGCTCTAAAAACAAATCTGCAGTTACATTGGTAACCGATTTTTTTACACCCTTTACTACAAAGCGTTTGTAACCGGCTATTTTAAAAATAACGCGGATGGGTTCGCCCAACTCTTTTTTGTTCAGCACTATCGAGTAATTGCCATTGCCGTCAATCGAGGCGTGCATTAACTCTTCGCCAAACTTATCAAAGTTGATTTTTGCATTCGTTATCGGCTGCTTCGATTCAGCATCAATAATTCGCCCGGTCATGACTAAAACGTCCTGGTTTGCTGCGGGGGTATTAACGGCAATTGAAGCCGTTTTTAAATTTGTTTCGCCTGTTGTTTGTGTGTTTTGGGCGGAAAGATTTCCACACACTAAGGCCAACAGGAAGCCTACGCCCAGGATAAAATTGATTTTTGTTTTCATGGCCGACCTCCTTTTAATAAATGATGAATAAAATATTGATAATGAATGAATTAATTGTCTTTTTGTTGTTCTTAGTGCCAATCCGCTAATGGCGAAAATCAATGTTTAGCGAACTTTCGCTACAAATATACAAAAGACCAAACGATTAGATGTGGATTAAATTGTTGTTTTTGTGTTAAAAAATTAGAAAGAAACAAATGTGTTTTCGCTGCCAAAAGCAGCGTAAAAAACGCAGCAAAACGCGCGCCATATTAAAATTTCCCAAAATGGGAAATTTGAGAGGTAAGGTGAATTAGTTTATAGAAAATAGGGATGTATATACGTCGGTTTTGGGCTTAGGTTTCCCCCCTTTAGGGATGGAAGGGGGCCGCCTTTAAAAGGCCTGCAACTCCACCAGCTTCTTGTAAATGCCTTCTTTGGCCATCAGCCCAATATGGTTGCCACGTTCAGCAATTTTACCATCCTGCATTACAATAATCTCATCGGCGTATTGTATGGTCGATAAGCGGTGGGCAATAACAATGGTCGTCCGGCCCTTCATTAGCTTAATCAAAGCATCCTGTACCAGCCTTTCGGAGTTAGAATCCAGCGATGACGTTGCCTCATCCAATATCAGTATCGGTGGGTTCTTCAAAACGGCTCTTGCTATCGTCAAACGCTGCCTTTCGCCCCCGCTCAATTTATTGCCGCGGTCGCCTATGGTAGAATCATAACTATGCTCAAGGCGCATAATAAAGTCGTGAGCGTTGGCAATCTTGGCAGCCTCAATTACCTTCTCTCGCGTGGCATTTTCAATACCAAAAGCAATATTGTTGTGCACTGAGTCATTAAACAAAATCGATTCCTGGCTTACCATGCCAAACAGGCTGCGCAAATCGTTCAGCTTATAGTCGCGTATATCTTGTCCGTCCAGCAAAATTTTCCCTTCCTCCAAATCATAAAAGCGGGGCAACAAATCAACAAGCGTCGTTTTTCCTGCTCCCGACTGGCCCACCAGCGCCACCATCCTGCCTTTGTCAATCTTAATACTTACATTATCCAGTATCTTCTTGTTATCGTAATTGTTATAAGTAAACCCTACGTTTTGGTACTCTATCCCATGTTTAAATTCTTTTATTGCCAGGGCGTTAGCTTTTTCGGGGATTTTGGTCTCAGCATCTAATACTTCAAAAATACGTTGAGCCGAAGCCAAACCTTTACGGATATTATAAAACGCATTCGAGAAATTTTTAGCTGGCGGAATCAACTGAGCAAATAGCACCATAAAACCAATAAAGGTTTCTGCTTCCAATGTTTTACTATTCAGCACCAATATGCCGCCAAAGTACAATACCATGCACACCACGCAAATAGCCAAAAATTCGGTAAGTGGCGATGACAGTTCACGGCGTGTATTGATTTTCCGGCTAAGGCTAAAAAGATCATTGTTTACCCTGGCAAACTGCTTTTTCATAAACGACTCGGCGTTAAAAGCATGTATAATGCGCAAACCGCTCAGCGTTTCATCAACTACCGAAAGCAAGTGCCCGCTTATGGATTGAGCTTCCGACGATTGGCGCTTTAAGCTTTTACCCACCCGCCCAATTATAAAGCCGGTAATAAAAAGCATAATCAGCACAAAGCCCGTTAGCTGTGAACTAAGAAGCAACAAAAACACCAGGAAAATAATAATGGTCAGCGGCTCTCGAACTGTAACCTCAATAAAGCTGATAATGCAGTTTTCAACCTCTTTTACATCATCCGTTACACGCGATATAATGTCGCCCTTACGCTCCTTCGAATAGTAAGCAAGTGGAAGTGAAACAAGCTTGCTATAAAGGTCAGTTCTTATGTCGCGCACCGAACCGCTACGAATTGGGGAAAGAAAGTACAGGGCTAAAAACCTGAACAGGTTTTTGAGAAAGAACAAACCCGCAATAAGCACGCAAAACTTAGCCAGGGCAACAATGTTGTTATTGGCCGAAATTTCTTTACTCAGCAAAAACTTAAGGTATTCAAGCAGGTATTGAGCGGTTAGAGCAAATTTAGGCTCCTGCATTACCAGCGGAATTTTATTGGTAAGTAACTGCAAAAAAGGAATAATCATAACCACCGAAAACAGAGAGAAAACAACCGTCAATACGTTAAACAGAATATTGAACGCCGCCAACGCACGGTATTTATGCAGGTATGATAGTATGCGTACAAGGTTTTTCATGAATGGGCAAATATAGTTTCTCCTGTATTAATGCCACTATAAACGCATCCCGCGCCTTTAAATTTTTACTTTTGCACAAAATATTTACGTCATGGATTCGCGCAGGCAGTTGAAAATAGCTTCACTTATTAAAGAAGCTTTTACCGAAATTTTAAGCAGGGAGGGTAAATCCATTGCGGGCAAGGCTTTTATTACCGTAACCAATGTAACCGTAACCTCCGATCTTACTTTAACCCGCTTTTACCTCAGCGTTTTTAATGAAGCGAACCCCGACGAGGTTGTAGAAAGGTTCCGGGAGCATAAAGCCGAAATTAAGCGCCACCTGGGCGAGAAACTGAGGCACCATCTTCGCCGCATACCCGAAATCGAATTTTTTAGAGATGAAACCCTTGATAATGCTTACCGCATTGAAGAGGTGTTTAAGAAAATAAATAATGAGAAGGAAGAGTTTTTAAAGGAATTGGCCGAGAAGGAATTACAGGCTAAGGCACCCAAAGCCAAGGTTGCCCGCAAATCGCCGGCTAAGAAAAAAGCGAAGTAGTTAAATGTATTAACCCAATGCTGGCACCCAAATTTGCATTCCGATATATTTTCTCAAAAAAATCTACCAATGCAATCAATGTAATTACATGGATTAGCATGCTGGGTATGATGGTGGGTGCATTTTCTTTAATAGTAGTGCTTTCCGTTTTTAACGGCTTCGAAGGGCTCGTGTTATCGCTATATAACTCCTTCTATCCCGATATTGAAGTAACCGCTATTGCCGGCAAAACCTTTGAAGAGAACCCGGCAGTAATGAAACACATTTTGCAGTTAGATGGGGTTTACTCCCTATCGCGCGTGCTCGAAGAAAACGCATATCTCGAATATGGCGAGCAAGCTCAACTAGGAACTATCAAAGGTGTAGATGAAAACTATAACAACGTAACCACAGTAAGCCATTTTGTAAGAGATGGAAAATTCCAGGTCAAGGATTCCTCTCTTAACTACGCCATCATCGGGGCTAACATTGCCGTCCCACTCAATATTAATATAGACCGCTCAATGGAACCCTTGCGCATAACGGTGCCCCGACGCGGTGTTAAAACAGCTTTTGTGCCCGAGGAGGAGTTTAATACTATGTCGGCCACCCCGGGTGGTATCTTTTCCATTCAACAGGAGTTTGATTCTAAATATGTATTTGTATCCCTCGATTTTGCACGACAATTATTGGGCCTCGATAATCGCGTTTCCGGGTATGAAGTGAAGCTAAAAGACGGTGCCAATATTGAAAAAGCACGGGAGCAAATAGCCCAAATCGTAGGTAAGGATTTCAAGATTAAAAACCGCTACGAGCAAAAAGCCGAAACCTACCGCATTATGAAAATAGAACGCTGGGTTACCACGGCTATTCTCGCTTTTATCATTCTTATAATTTCATTCAATATCATCGGTTCACTGACTATGCTGGTGCTCGAAAAAGCCAAAGATATTTCCATCATAAAAGCTATGGGCGGTAATGCACTTTTAATAAGAAGAATTTACCTGCTCAATGGCATGCTTGCTTCAACAATTGGCGCAGGGGTGGGTTTAATTTTGGGCTACATCGTTTGCCTGTTGCAAATAAAATTCCATTTCCTCAAACTCAGCAACGGCAGCGACTCAAGCTTTGTAATTGATTATTACCCAGTAGTATTAAAGTGGGCCGACCCGCTGGTAACAGTGGCCATTATTATTTCTGTCAGCCTTTTTGCTGCTTATTTCCCCGCACGCAAAGCTGGCGAAAGCGCCATGAGTTTTAAGTAGTCTATTCAAAATGTAGCTTGGTCCAGTAGATGTATGTTTTACCAAACTGCCCATCTATCCAGCTTTTCTTCCTACCATGTATATCGCTACTGTAATTCATGAGTACATAGTTATTCTCATCCAGTTGAGATATTCCCGGGAAGGCAGTATCGCCCGTGCTAGGGAAATCCATAATATGCGTAACCGAAAGCTCATTCTTATTCAGCTTATACAGTGCCGTTACCTTCTTGGTAATTGAATATCGTATTAGGTTACGCGCCCTTCTTTTGGTTTCGCTGGTGCGGTTCTTCAACTTGTCAATGTCACCATCCAGGCTCCTCCTCGAAATCAGGTAAATGTCATCTTTGTGCGTAAACATTAAGGCGCTATCGAATTTCGTTTTTAACCGCACTTTTTTCCAGTTATACAAACAGGTTCCATCGGCGCTGCAAATCAGCGCACCGGTGCCTTCAAGCCTCACGGTGGCAAACAAGTTGCCGCTTTTGTCAAAAATAAACTCACCCTCTTCTGCCGAAAAAATATCTACCTGCGGGTTCACCGAGATGGGTTGCCATTTCATAGCATCAGTGCTATAAAACAACCTCAAATTGCTTTTGTGCCCGGTGTTATATAACCCTTTGCCATAGTATGCCGATAAGTAGAGAGTATCCTTTCTCTCCCTCACTCTCCATGGCACAAAGCCATCTAAATTTACACTTTGCATCGAGGTCCAAAATCCCCCACCTACAGTGCGACAAACCAACAACTCGTGCGGCTCAAAATGGAATAGACTTTTACCACCGGTAAAAAAATAAAGGTTTAAAGTATCATGGTACACCGCAAACTTCGGTTCTCTTAAATCGCGCCCGGGTGCAATCACCGTTTCATACTTCCAGTTATCCAAATCGGTAGAACTAACTACATACATCATTGATTTTGTAGAAGCAAAATGCGTGGGTGCCGTACGAAAAACGAGGTAATAACGGTCTTTAAACTTTACAAGGTCAAGGTTATTATTACTTCGTTGAAGAATGCACTCTGGCGGCAACTTGCCCGAAGTGGTGAGGTTTTTCCACTCGTCATAAGTTATTTTTTGGGCAAATAAACAAGCGCTGCTCATAAGCAACATCAAAAAAACAGCACAGCGGCTAAAAATATTTCTCATAGGGCTTCGTCCTATATCAAAAGTAGTTTTCTTTGAGCCATGGCCATCTTAACTTATGCTAAAAATGAAGAATTAACCACCATACTACCGGGCTGGAAAGGAAACCCCGTAGGTAATGGCCGGTTTATTGACCCCAACACAAAATTTACCGGCACTTTTTCGCGCTTCTTAAAATGGCAGTTTAGCCGCAACGATAAGCGCAACGAAAAGAAGCGCGACAAGTGGCGCTTAACCGTAAAACAAGGCAATGAGTTTTTGAGGAGCAAAGAAGACTGCCTTGTGTGGTTAGGCCATGCCAGTTATTTCCTGCAATTAGGCGGAAAGCGCATCTTGATTGACCCCTTATTTGGCCGCATATCAGGCATTGTAAAAAGGTACAGCGATATGCCTTGTACTATCGAAGATTTTACCGGTATTGATTACGTGCTGCTATCACATGCCCATCGCGACCACTGCGATTACCTTACACTCACAAAACTGGCTCAAAAAAATAA
>CAIOTH010000162.1 GCA_903861145.1 uncultured Bacteroidota bacterium
ACCAAGGGCTGAACCTGGGTTGGATGAAATTAATGCCGGGAAGGTTGAATAATTACTTTCCGAAGGATTGGAGGATTTTGAAGAGGTAGACACTAACATACAATAAGTATTTTTGCACCCAAGCTATTCCTGATGAAAATACAATCAAATAAGGTATCACATTTAGGTTTGTTGATGGTTTTTGCCATAGGTGTTGGTTCGTTCAGTTTCACACCGGGGAATAATGAGTTTGAGATGTACCGTCATGATCTGCGCACCCACAAGTCTCTCTGCTATTCAGTCAGAACAAAAACATGGATTTTGGGCATTTCAGATACTTCGCTATCGGCAGATACTATGTTTATAGAAGAATTTGTTGCTATGGGCAAAATACCCCGCGATAAGGTGTTTGGGGGCAAAATTTTTGCACGAAACGAAAACGCTGAATTCTACGACGAAATATACTATGACGGAAGCGATATTTATACGCATGAAAAAGACTCGGCATCCATAAAGAAATGGTTAATATCCGAAAATGGTAATTATCAGCTACAGGGGGATGTGGCGGCCAGGGGTGTATTATTTGATTTTCTAGATACTGCCAGATGGACATTCGATGATGCCGGATTTTTATCAAAATCGACCTTAGATAATCATATTCTGACTATTAACCTGTTTTTGCTCGACACTGCGAATGGAAAAATGGATATAACTTACACGTTTAAAGAAAACAATTCTTTCCCTTTAAAAATGAGCTGGCACACCATTATGGCAGGCATGGACATGAACCGGGAAATAACATTTAAAAATGTAAAGTATGATTCGGATATTGAAAAATACGGCAAAGGATTAATGAGCAAGGGTTATCGTGTAGTGTTGTCGCATCGCTAAAAGTTATTCCGTTGACTTATGGAACCTAACTCACTTAAAAGTAGAGCTACCCAAACCGATAGATGGTTCTCATTTCTGCTTTTTACGACTACACCTCTTAATCCAATAAAAATTTACTTTTGCCGAGTATGAAAAATTGGATATTGTTTTTGCTTTTATCGGGTGTGGTGATAGTTGGATTTGATTCGTGCAGCCAGTGCAACAGAACCAAGGATGTGCAGGTGGTAGCAAATGATACAAGTTCATCAGCTAAGATACTTGCTGTGAATGAGGAGATAAAGAAGGATTCATTAAACCCGCTTTTATACTATAAGCGCGCGCATATTTACGAGCATAGCGACGATTTGAAACATGCCCAGGATGATATGTTCAAAGCACTTTCGCTTGACTCGAACCGGGCGGAGTTTTTTTTGTATGCAGCCGAACTGTTTAAAAAAAGCGGTGAGCCAAGGCGTGGAATAGCCTTAATGGATAAGGCCATTGTTATTGACAGTATGAATACGGCCTTGTATGTAAAGGCGGCTGAGCTGGCGTATATTGATACAACTATTAAGGGCAACTACATTATTGCGCTATCGTACCTTAATGCGGCTATTCTTAAAAACCCACAAAACGCGGATACCTATTTTTATAAGGGCAATGTTTTTAAAGAATTAAAGGATACTGCAAGAGCTATTACGTCGTTTCAAACTGCTACGGAGTTAAACCCTAAGTTTTACAATGCATACGTACAGTTAGGGTTATTATTGGCGCAAAAGAAGGATAAGAATGCTGAGAAATATTTTGATAATGCCATTAAGGTTAGCGATAAACCGGAAGATGCCCTTTACGCTAAAGCCAATATATTGAAGGAAACGGCAACTGCACTTTTTGAAGCCAATAAGGACGCGGAGGCCAGGGAAAAATATAATGCAGCCATTGAAACCTATAAGAAAGTAATTGATGTTAACTACAAAAACGTTGAATCGTACATGGGCATTGGTTTTAGCTATTATCAAATGGACTCGGTAATGCAGGCTTATAAATATTACGGGCTTGCCAGCAAAATTGAACCTACTTATGCCGGTGCTTATTTTAGCCAGGGACTTTGCGCTGAAGATTTAGGCCGCAAAAATGAAGCGGCACAACTTTACCAAGGCTGCCTGAATATTGACCCCAAATTTACAAGGGCCCAGGAGCATTTAAAGAAACTGCAAGCCAACCCGTAATTTTTAAAGAGCGCAGTGAGTTGTTTGAGAACCGCCTTGTTGATAGACCTCGCCATATAAACAAATTGTTGCGGCCTCCTGTTGAGTTGCATCGGGAATAATTCTAACATTAGTTGTGACTATAGTTGCGTTTCCAACTACTGTGTTAGTTGTGCAGGTGCAGGTATAACTCTTTTTGCATGAGCTGGCAAAAACGATTGCAATTATTAAAACGAAAGCTAGATTTTTCATGAGGGTATGTTTTTTGTATTGAGTCAAGATACGCCAAATATAGAATTACCTGGTATTTAAAAAAAGATGTTGGAAACAAAGCAGTTAAACAGGTGATATTGTTAATTCGAGGGCTTCTTTACTAAAGCGCGCAGTGTTTCGATAGTGCGGTCTTCGACGGGGTGGCCGAGTTTTTTAGCTGTCAGTTCATCATCAAGGGCCTGATCAAACTTTCTGAGATTGTAATATACGATGCCGCGATTGTTATAGGCCTTTGCATTCGTTGGTAAGGCATTGATGGCGAGTGTATAATCTTTTATAGCATCGTCGAATTGATTTTGCATGTGGTGTGCGAGGCCACGGTTATAGTAGGTTTCCATAAAGTTAGGATACAACTGCTGCAACTTGTCGAAATCCTTAATGGCGTCGGGATATTTGGCAATTTGTATGTAGGAAATACCCCGGTTGTAGTAACCATCGGGCACCTCTGGTTTTAATTCGATTGAGCGGGTAAAATCGACAATGGCTTTATCTATTTGCCGAAGGCTGAAATAGGCTTCCCCCCTTTTGCGAAAAATAGTGGCTGAAGTGGTAGATGTGGTCGCGGCGTTTTCCCAAAGGGCTATATCATCGTGCCAAACTTTGGTGCGCTCGTAACTAAGGTAGCTGCATATCAGAACAAACAATAACAATGCACCGGTTACCGGCAGCTTAAGCGATTGGAATTTGGCGGACTTGTTTTGCCACAGATAATTTATACCCCTGGCAATAATGAAGAACAAACCGATGTATGACATGTAACTGTATCGCTCGGCAAGTTGGGTTCCTCTTACAGGTAAAACGGGGAGAATAAGAGCGATGCCGATGAGGAAGAATACTAAGCCAAATAGAACATCTTTTGTGAAACGAATGGACCGATAAATACCGTAAGCAAGAAGAGCAATAACTAATGGAGCAAGGTAAAAACCAATGGGGTACATGCCATCCTGCTTTACAGGGAAATCGTAATAGCAGCTTAGGTTTATTGGTAAAAGGAGTTTCCAGAGGTAGGTATAGATTGCGTAAAAGGTAGCCATGAGACGCTCGCCAAAATGGTAGTCGAGGGAATTGGTATTGGCATCGTGTTTTTGAAGTTTAATAGCGATTAGGCCAAATACGATGGCGGTTAAAATGAAAGCGGCCTTCTCCCAAATAATTTTGAGGGACCATTTTCTGCCAGTGTAATAATCAACGGCGAAGAATACAACGGGCAGGCTTACCGCCATTACCTTGCTGCCTACCGAAAAAAGGAAAAGGACATAAGTGAGGACATAAAGAGCCCACTTCCATTTTCCATCTTTTAAATAAAGCAAGTATGTACAAAGCGCAGAGAGGTAAAAAAAGGAATAGAGCACATCAACACGCCCGGCGACCCATGAAACGGATTCGACGTGCATGGGGTGAAGTGCAAACAGCGCGGCGGTAATGAGGGCCACCCATTGCTGTGAAGCTAGTAGCCTGATAAACCAGAAAACCAGGGCTATGTTAAGCAGGTGCAGTATCAGGTTTGTGCGGTGATAAGGACGTGGGTCGAGATTGGATGTTTCGTACTCAAGGCAATATGTTAGATTGGTTATAGGCACATACATTACAATCTCGGGTGAGATAAATATCTTGTTGAGGGTATAACCTATGCTATCGCCATGCAGGGTTTTAATGGCGGGGTTATTGGTAATGTTTACGTTATCATCCCAACTGAGAAGTTGGTTTTTTAACGAGGGATAGTAAATTAAAGTGGTAACCAACAGCAAGACAGGCAGCAACCACTTAAAATATGGCTTTGCCTCACCCGGTTTTCCGGGAACACTTTTGACCACTTGCTTAGGTGCTTTTTTATTGCCTTTCATTTAAAATATTCTGGACGGAGTTTAGTTCTCTAATCGTCAATAGTTAAGGTATTGACATTCCAAAGATATTTTTTTAAAGGAATGACGGAGCGTTCTTATGGAATAAAATAGACTTCGTATTCGTAGCTAAGCATCTTTTTATCGTTAGGCTTTACTTTGATATCCCATTTAATTTGAGAGAGGGGGTTAACATAACTACGCGGTGTTTGCTTGGTTAAAACACCTCCATCGCTTTGACTGCTAACGGTTCCGCTCATCAGTTTTGTGATGCTTACGGTAACTTCCTTGTTTTGATAGTTGGCCACCTCAATAGTTCCCTTTAGCAACACCTTACTGTAATTCTGCTTGCCTATTTTCTTGGCATTGTCTTCGCGGCTCTTTTCTTCCTCGTTGTTCTTAGTAATTATATCGATGGCCTTGCTCAACTTAATGGTGCTGCTGGCACCTACAGGAGTGTATTTCAATTCATCCTGGGCTACAAATTGTTCCTTTTCATTCAGCACCATTATTGAGGCTGTTGTTAAAGGGACATTAGAGGTGTTCTTAACTTCCAAAGAATGGAATACGTCGTAAGTTTTCTCTTCGGTTGAGCAAAAGCGGGTATCGTAGTAATTGGTTTTATCAGGAATGCTGCCTTCATACTTATCCTTGTATTCAATCACTCCGGAGTAAATGGGGAAAGTGCCTTTTGATTGTTTTGGTAGGGTAACCTTGCCTAATTGATAAATATACATATCATCGGTCTTTTCGCCGGCTACGCCAAAATCCCAATCGTATGTTGCAGTTCCATTAGCCATGGCATATGTTGTGACGGCATTACTTTGCATATAGTTCGTCATTGGCCGTCCATCATTGCCATTGTAAGAACCGGAAACGCTGAGGTAGTTATAAGTCATTGGGTCGGGCTTGTTGCTGTATATCATTTGGGGCGAGCCTACTACTAATTCCATTTCAGTCTCGCTCAAATCCTCGGCATAGTTTTCAATTGTAGCTTTCATCTCTAACCGGGCTGTTTTATCGTCTTTTAGACGCAGAAAGTAAGAGGGAATCCAGTTAATGCCGCCGGTCATATAAATTTGTTGTAGTGAAATATCGCTAGCAGGTTTTTCGGGTTTTAGCACCATCATTCGCTTAATGCTATCGGCCATATAATAGTTAGAGGGGTCATCTTTAAAATCGGCTTGGTAAATACTGCCAACATGCATTACCATGGTTTTACCGCCATCGGTCATAAATTTTAAAAGGCCGTTGTAGAGGTCGTATGACAGAACTTTACCCGAAACCGATTTATCAATGCCCTGCGTTGGAGTGTAATTAAGCGTAACGGGCTTATTAACGTTGCCTGCAATAAACTGCCATACGGCACGAGCCTCATCGCGCTTTTTGAGCGTATCGTTTCTAAATACTACATTTTTTATTGCATTATCCTTTGGGCTGCCCATAAAGAATGTACCGAATAAAACCTGGTCGGGTATCGGCATGGCCACCCCTCCATCTTTTACAGGTAGGCTGCCTTCTTTAACTATCATTCCGGTAGCGTTTTTAAACAGGGTTATCTTTTTAATGGGCAATGAGTTTTGTGCAGGTGCGGACAAAGCGAGAACAGCGAATAGAATGATGAGGGTTCTTTTCATGGGGTTAAAATTTGATACCAAAGATGTATGAATGATTTGAATTCCATAAGCACTTTACTTTTGATAACATATTGGATGATATGAAGATTATCTACATGCTACCTGATTACACTCATAAACTTTACCTTTAAACTATTGCAACTTGCAGGTGTTTATTTAAAGCGTTTTTGCTTAGTATAAACCCGCAGAACAATTAAACCATGGCGACACTTGTAAAAAAACCATTCCCTGTTATAGGTATGACCTGTGCATCGTGCGCAGCGAGTGTTGAGAAGACTCTTTCTCAGCAAAAGGGTATTGCTTCGGCATCGGTAAATTTTGCCAATAATACTGCCACCGTTGAATATGATGAAAGAGCCACGGATTTAAACCAGATAAAAAAGGCTGTTCAGGCAACGGGTTATGATATTGACGTAAGTGAGCAAAAAACTGCAGATGAATATGATACCGAGCGCGACAATCATTTGAAGCGGATAAAAATCAATGCCATTCTTTCGTTTGCGTTTTCGATCCCGGTTGCTGTTTTGGGCATGGGCTTTCATCATCTTGTTGTGGGTCAATGGGTAGCTATGGGCCTATCGGCCATAGTTGTATTTTACTTTGGCAGGCAGTTTTTTATAATGGCCGGTAAGCAATTAGTGCATGGCCATGTAAATATGGATACGCTGGTGGCGCTTAGCACCGGGGTTGCATATATCTTTAGCGCGTTTAACGTTATTGCCCCGCAGTTTCTTTTGGCACATGGCATACACCCGAATGTGTATTTTGAGAGCGCTGCACTTATTACTTCGTTTATTTTATTGGGTAAGTTTTTTGAGGAGAAAGCCAAAGCGGGGACCTCGGGCGCTATAAAGAAACTAATTGGCCTGCAACCTAAAAAGGTCAGGGTAAACCGAAACGGTAAGGAAATAGAAATTGGCATTGCTGATATTTTAAAGGAAGAAACCATTAATCTTAGGCCGGGCGAAAAAGTGCCGGTTGATGGACGGGTAATTGGCGGACACTCGTTTGTTGATGAAAGCATGATTAGCGGAGAACCTGTACCTGCGGAAAAAAATGAAGGCGCCAAAGTATTTGCAGGCACCATTAACCAAAAGGGCAGCCTGACGATTAAGGCCGAAAAAATAGGCAGCGAAACTTTGCTGGCCCAGATTATTAAAACGGTGCAGGACGCACAAGGAAGTAAGGCCCCTGTGCAGCGTTTGGTTGATAAGGTGGCATCGGTTTTTGTGCCTGTGGTTATTGTTATTGCTGCAATAACCTTTATAGCCTGGTTTGCAATTGGTGGTAAAGCCCACCTGGCCCAAGGCCTGGTGGCGGCCGTTAGCGTTTTGGTTATTGCCTGCCCATGTGCATTAGGTTTGGCCACCCCAACCGCAATGATGGTGGGGGTTGGTAAGGGCGCCGAAAATGGCATCCTGATACGCAATGCAGAGGCTTTGGAGCACGCCAAAAACCTGGATGTTTTTGTGTTTGATAAGACGGGGACTATTACCGAAGGAACGCCGCAGGTTACCGATATTATTTGGATAAAGGAGGAATATAAGGGACGCTTCGCTCCTATCCTTTCAGCTATTGAAAACAAGTCAGAGCATCCCTTGGCACAGGCGGTAGTTAGGGCTTTGGGGGGTACCAATAGCAACTCGCCTATAATCAAGTTTGAATCAATTACGGGCCTGGGAGTAAAGGCTACTACGGCTGAAGGTATCTTTTATGTTGGTAGTGATAAGTTAATGAACAACAAGCTTATATGGATTGATAGCGGAAGTGAATTACAGGCCGGACATTTCCGTTCAAAAGCTAAAACGGTGGTTTACTTTAGCACGGACAAGGACCTGATTGCGCTGATTGCTATTACTGATAAAGTGAAGGAAAGTTCAGTTACAGCAATACGCGAATTGGCTACCACCCATGAGGTTTATATGCTTACGGGCGACAACGCCGTTACCGCCAAAGCAGTGGCCGATGAGGTAGGCATCACCAATTTTAAGGCCGGCATGTTGCCAGTCGATAAGGCGGCTTTTATAAAAACTCTGCAAGCCCAAGGCAAGCGGGTAGCGATGGTGGGCGATGGCATTAATGATAGCGAAGCCATGGCCGTTGCCAATATAAGCATGGCCATGGGCAGGGGGACAGACATAGCCATGAACGTTGCCGATATTACCCTGATGAACTCGGACCTTAACTCAATACCTAAGGCAATTCGGTTATCAAAACAAATAGTAGCAACCATTAGGCAGAATTTGTTCTGGGCGTTTATTTATAACCTGGTAGGTATACCTATTGCAGCAGGTTTGCTTTACCCCTTTACAGGCTGGCAGTTAGACCCTATGTTTGCTAGCGCTGCAATGGCTTTAAGCTCGGTTTCGGTGGTGGGGAATAGTTTGTTGTTGAGGGGGAAGAAGATATGATAGCATATAATATCCTATCATAAGTCTAAGATTACACAAACGCCCATGTTCATCAGGAAATAAACCCGTTCAAATTAAAAAAAATATTCGTGCAATTACTACATAATAAATCGATTTTATTTATATTTATTCTGATGTCTAAAATGAGCGAGCTTGAAAACCTGTAAAATATCATTTCGTTTGCTTTTTACATTTGTGTGTGTTCAGGCATGTTACACAGCAAGTGCACAAGACAAAATATACTCCAATTTCAGAAAAATATTTTACGGAAAAGTCACCGAAATCGGCCCCAAGCAAATTAAATACATAGCAACAGATAATCCCGGCGGTCCAGTATATGTTATCAATAGTAGAGACATTGATTCTATCGTATACGCTAATGGCAAGATCGATACGTTAACCGGATTTAGAATCCACAAAGATTTAACAGCAAATATTCCACAACTCAATACCTGGACTTTTGATTTACTAGGGTTTACTTTTCTCAGCGTATCGCAAAGCTATGAACGACGTCTTAAGAATGGTAAAGTGGGTTTCAGAATCCCGCTATACATAGGTTTCTATGGTGGTGGATTAGCAGGGGTCGGAACTTTTAAACCAAATATCGGCGTATATTACCCAAGTAACGTCTACTACTATGATGCCTCCTGATCTGGTTCAAGTGTGGCTACAGGATTGAATATAAAATGCTACTTGTTTAAGCGTAGGATTGTTCGTCTTTTTGCCGGTCCTGAGGGCACAATAGGATACTCATCCGTGGGGCCAACTACTTACAATCCCAATTTGGGCTATTACACTAGCAGTAACAATAATCTTATAACTTATGGCACCGTTGCGCTTTTGGGCAAAGTCGGGTTGTGCTTAAATCCAATTGACAAATTCAACATTACATTTGATGGCGGCGCTGGCGTAGGTGACATTTTTGGCCATTCAAGTTCAACTCCAAGTCCTGTGGGCGTTACCAACCTCTGGCATATTGGTTTTGCTATGGGAACTAATTTTTAGGGAATGAGGAATAAAAAAAATATCGTGGGGAATTATGCCCTTCTATTTACTTTAGGAGCCTCTATGATATTTGCCCAAGGTTGTCGGCAATGCATGTGCTGTGGTCCAATTATGGGTAACATTATGTGTGTACTTGGTACAGATACGGTAAAGCGCGAAACGGATCCGGGCAATCAAGGAAACATAGTAGACTCACTAAATTATTACCAAGGTAAAGGCTACGCTTGCAATAGCTATCTGTTTCCGTATACAATCGGTCTAGTCTGTGGTCACGCAGCGATTAGAATTGAAGAAGCTAATGACAATGGCTGCGTTGCAACCTACGACGATGGCGAGTGTCATTAGACCAGTATTTTTTCTTCAATTATTTTTTTACCTCCCCGGTATCCCCTTTATCATCCTACCCGCAGTGCTCATCTTCTGCATGCTCTTCATCATCTTCTTCATTTCGTCGAATTGCTTGATGAATTGGTTAACCTCTTGTATGGTGTTACCGCTGCCTTTGGCAATACGGAGTTTGCGTTTGCCATCTAACAATTCAGGGTCTGCGCGCTCCTTTGGTGTCATGGAAAGGATAATGGCTTCTACCTTTTTGAATGAGTCGTCGTTAATATCAACGTCTTTCATGGCTTTGCCCATGCCGGGTATCATGCCCAACAAGTCTTTAACGTTACCCATTTTTTTGATTTGGGCTAACTGAGCAAGGAAGTCGTTAAAGTCGAATTGGTTTTTGCGGATTTTAGCTTCAAGCTCTTTCGCCTTCTTCTCATCGTATTGCTCCTGTGCCTTTTCAACGAAGGACACGATATCACCCATGCCGAGAATACGGGATGCCATTCTATCAGGGAAGAATACATCGAGGGTATCGACCTTCTCTCCTGTCGAAACAAACTTAATTGGTTTGCCAACTGTGTAAGTAACTGTAAGGGCGGCACCACCACGGGTATCTCCATCTAACTTGGTTAATACTACGCCATCAAAATTAAGACGGTCGTTAAAGGCTTTTGCTGTGTTTACGGCATCCTGACCGGTCATCGAGTCTACTACAAATAATATTTCATCAGGCTTGGTCTTTGCTTTTACTGCAGCAATTTCCGTCATCATCTCCTCGTCAACCGCTAAGCGGCCGGCGGTATCTATAATCACGCAATCTAAACCCAACGACTTGGCATGTGCTATACCATTCAGCGCTATTTCTACCGGATTCTTATTTTCCTTTTCGTGATAAACAGGTATATCAATTTGCCCGCCCAAAACAATCAACTGGTCAATAGCCGCAGGGCGATACACATCGGCGGCAACCATTAGCGGGCGTTTAAACTTTTTGGTTTTAAGCCAGTAAGCCAGCTTATGCGTAAATGTAGTTTTACCCGAACCCTGCAAACCTGCAATTAAAATCACCGCAGGGCTACCCTTAATATTAAAATCTGCCTCCTTGCCTCCCATTAGCCGGGTAAGCTCGTCGTACATAATCTTGGTCATTAACTGACCGGGTTGAACAGCATTAAGCACGTTTTGACCCATTGCCTCGTCCTTCACCTTATCAGTAAATTCTTTGGCTATTTTATAGTTAACGTCGGCGTCGACAAGGGCACGGCGCACTTCTTTAATAGTTTCAGCAACGTTAAGTTCTGTAAGCTTTCCCTGGCCCTTTAGTGTTTTAAACGCACCTTCTAACCGTTCCGATAAATTCTCAAACATGGTGTTCTTTTATTTAATACATTTTTACCGCAAAGTGCGCAAAGGCCGCAAAGAAATACTTAAGATTATTAGGACAAACCAGCAAACCATTTCGTTTCCTTTTGCATTATAACCTTTGTGCGCTTAGCGTTCATTGCGGTAATTAAATTTAATAGTAAATCAATCTCCTTACTCCGGCCAAGTGTTTTGCAAGGCGTATTACCTGGCAAGTGTAACCATATTCGTTATCGTACCACGCGTATATTATTACGCGCTTTCCATCTTCTGAAACGATGGTTGCCTTACTATCGATTTCGCAACCGTGGCTATTGCCTACTACGTCGCTTGATACCAGTTCTTCGGAAGTAGAGTAATCAATTTGCTCAACTAACTCGCCATAAAGCGATGCGTTGCGCAATATCTTATTTACCTCTTCAACCGAAGTTTTATTCTTTACCTCCAATTGCAGAATAGCCAACGATACATTTGGAACCGGCACACGCACTGCATTTGATGTAAACTTACCCTTCATATCGGGGAATACCTTAGTAACTGCTTTACCAGCGCCGGTTTCGGTAATAACCATGTTAACCGGTGCGCCACGGCCTCTTCTTGCTTTTTTGTGATAGTTATCTAACAAGTTTTGGTCGTTGGTGTATGCATGAACGGTTTCGATATGGCCTTTCTCAATGCCCAAAGTGTCCTGAATAACCTTGATAACCGGAACGATAGCATTGGTGGTGCAAGATGCTGCTGAGAAAATTTTGGTTTTCTCGGTAGAGTAGCCTTCGTGGTTTACACCATAAACGATATTAGGTATCTCCCCTTTGCCGGGAGCAGTCAACAAAACCATATCTGAACCCTTAGCTTTTAAGTGTTCTCCAAGGCCTTTATCATCTCTCCAGACGCCGGTATTATCGATAATGATTGCATTATTAATACCATGTGCGGTATAGTCAACTTCAGCCGGTGTTTTGGCGCTAATCATCTTAACGGTATGCCCATTAATAACGATTGAGGTATTGTCCTTATCAATTTCTACTACCCCGGCAAAGCGGCCGTGGATAGAGTCTTTACGCAACAGACTTGCGCGTTTTTCAAGGTCATCACCGGCATGCTCGCGGGTAACGATTCCTTTTAAACGAAGCTGATGGCCACTACCTGCGTGTTCAATTAAAATACGGGCAGCTAAACGGCCAATACGGCCAAAGCCATACAAAACCACGTCGCGGGGAACAAGCACTTTTTTCTCAAGACCTACATAATCTTTTAGTTTGGCGGCAACAAACTGGTCGTAGCCGTTATAATTTGTGCCTTCTTGTAAATATTCATGGGCCAATCTACCCACGTCAATTCTTGACGGGGCGAGGTTTAGTTTTGATATTGAGCGGGTAAGGTTTGCGGTAAGTTCGAGGGTAATAGGAAGGCCGGCAAATTTTTGGGCGTAATCATGGTCGTTAATAATTGAGCTTATCTGCTTATCAAAAAGCTTTCTTCTGAATAATACCAGCTCAACTGATTTTTCGAGCTGTAATTGGCTACCTGAGTTTAATAGTTCTAAAGCCAGCTTTTCATTGCTGATCCATTGGTTCAATTCTTGTTCATAATTAACTGCCATGCATGTAGGTGTTTATGGTTTAAAAATGCGGTGCGAATATAGAAAAAAAACAGCCCCGTCCGTCCCCAAAGGGGAAACTACCAGAAAACAGCCATAGGCTTGTGTTTGTTTAAAGGCAATGCAACAAAACAGAGTAAGCAGTTGCTGCATTTATACCAGCATCCTCTTTAAACACAAGGTACGTTTAACCCAAAAGGCAACGGTTGCCAATTGCATTATAAACGCATAAAACCTAACACTAAATAAGCAGCTTAAAAATAGGGGTCATGGTGTACAAAATCAAAAATTGTAAACCATCCATTTTTGCAACGTATTAAAATTCAATGCTTTGCAAACAATCAGGTGTAAACCATCTTTGCCATTCTTATGCAATTCTTTTGCTGTGTTTAAAACAAAAATGCACCAACATTCGGTTATTGTTGGTGCATTTATTCCGGTTCCCTTTGTTCCGCCAGCGGCTTACCCTAAATACCCCTTCAAAAGCTTGCACCTTGAAGTGCTCTTTAAGCGCATAATAGCTTTGTCTTTAATCTGCCTCACGCGTTCGCGGGTCAGGTCGAACTGAATGCCTATATCTTCAAGGCTCATAGGATGGGCCATGCCTATACCAAAATGCAGCTTTAATACTTCGGCCTGCTTGTCGGTAAGGGTGGCTAATGAGCGGTCGATTTCATTTCTTAGCGATTCCCTATACGCAAGTTGCACATCGGCTGCATCAGCATTGGGGTTTTGAAGCACATCCATTAATGAGCTGTCTTCGCCTGAAGCAAACGGAGCGTCTACCGAAATGTGCCGGCCGGCAACGCCCAGGGTGGTTTGCACTTCTTCCAGTTCAACATTCAACAAAGTGGCAAGTTCATCGGGCGATGGCTCGCGTTCGAACTCCTGCTCAAGCTGTGCAAAGGCCTTGTTGATTTTATTGAGCGAGCCCACTTTATTTAGCGGCAAACGCACAATGCGCGACTGCTCGGCTAAGGCCTGTAAAATTGATTGGCGGATCCACCACACGGCGTACGAAATGAATTTGAAACCGCGGGTTTCGTCAAAGCGCTCGGCGGCTTTAATTAAACCCAGGTTGCCCTCATTAATAAGGTCAGGTAAAGTGAGGCCCTGGTTTTGGTATTGCTTGGCAACCGAAACCACAAAGCGAAGATTTGCTTTAGTTAGTTTTTCGAGCGCTTTGGCATCTCCTTGTTTAATGCGTCGGGTGAGGATAACCTCTTCTTCAGCCGTTATTAAATCAACCCTTCCAATTTCCTGCAAATACCTCTCCAAAGAGGCACTCTCACGATTCGTGATGCTCTTGGTAATCTTAAGCTGGCGCATAGGCTTAGTAGATTTGTTTCGTTAGCGGATAGTTTTAGTGTGTCTAATATAAATGCTTTCCGAATCAATTAAAAGGGGATGAGTTTTAATTTTCCGTACGCTTAGCTAAAGATAATGGCAGTTTGAAAAAAAAGCAAGTTTTGCGAAAAAGAATTTTTTGAAGATAGACCCATTCACTCCGAGTCCCCATTCCGCAGGGCCGGAAAGGGAGACTCGGCTGGAAAGAAATTGAGTTTTTATTTTTTGAGAAATATACTCGCGATGTTTCGCGAGTATGCGCTTATCGTTTAGGTTATATCTCAAAAAATAGCTGTTTGAGGAAAAGGCAAATTTTTGAATTGCGTTTAAAATGCAATGCTTTCCGGCACCATAGGTGCTTAAGCTTTGTAGAAACATGCCCGCAAGCTAATATAGCACCGATTTATCGGTGCTACCCTTCCTCAACCGGCAATTTAAAAATGTAACGCTCATCATATTCAATTCCGGATTTTTTGAGCATTATTTTGTATTCTTCAATAAAGGTTGTCTTCATATGATGTTCCTGTTGTTTCTGAATATACTTAACCACGGCATCAACCTGCGATTTGGAATGGCTAAATGCACCATATCCGTCCTGCCAGTTAAATTTTCTCTTTGTCAATTTTTCGTTATTAATCCATTCAGAAGAATCACCCTTAACGATTCGTAACATGTCTGAGATGGATTGATTGGGATTAAGCCCAACAAAAAAATGAAGGTGATCGGACACGTTATTAATGGCAATCATTTTATGTTTATGATTTTGCACGATAGCGGTAATATATAAGCGCAGGCGTTCGTCCCATCCGGGTTGTAACATAGCCGCGCGATATTTTACGGCAAAAACACAATGAATATAAAGTTGGGTATAGGTATTAGCCATACAGAAGATTTTAGCCAAAAATACTTATTCCTCGATTTATATAGCCAGGCTAAAGTATTGCCCGCTACGGGGCAATAACGGGATCGTTAATGCATATCTCTACAAAGCTTTAGCGCCTACGGCGCATTTTCTGTGTACAAATATTCTAAAGAAGATTTAGCTGAATTATTTGCCTTATCTATTAAGGAGTTTGAAGAGAAGTTTTTAGAAACTCTACCCCAATTAAACAAACTAAGAATAGCTTAACATAAGCCCCGAAAAGGGGCTTTTTTATTTCAGATTCAATTCTCTTTCCTTTTTAACTGGTGCAATTACCCAGCGTTCAATTATTCTATTTTTAAGCAATATCCTTAATTCATTACCCACTACAATTGCCCCACGAGCTTTGTGCTCTCTAAATAATATTTCTAATAATTGTTGCGCAGATAACAAAGATGTTGAACGATATACAATGTGATGCCTTATATTCTTAGTATTGGTTGCGTCCTCGTGATACAGTATATGTGTAACAGGAACTCTTTTCATTTGCTTACTTTTGACAAAAGTAATAATTAAGTGTCTTGAGGGGATACATACCAATTTCTTGCGTCCCTTTCTGGTAAATTTTATTTACTCATCTCAGCAAAATATTGATAAAAGTAAGGTAGCGTTTCAATACCCTTGTAGTAATTGAACAGGCCGTATTTTTCGTTAGGTGAGTGGATGGCATCGCTATCTAAACCAAAGCCTAATAGCACTGATTTAATGCCCAGCACTTTTTCGAACATGGTTACGATAGGAATGCTACCGCCGCTGCGCAATGGTATAGGTGTTTTGCCAAAGGTTTTTTCCATGGCTTTTGCAGCAGCTTTGTAGGCAATCGAATCGGTAGGGGTAACAGCTGCTTCGCCACCATGGTGAGGGCTTACCTTTATTTTTACATAAGGCGGCGCAATCTTCTTCATGTGCGCTTCGAACAAGGCCATTATTTTTTCGCTTTTCTGATTTGGCACCAGGCGCATTGATATTTTGGCATTGGCTTTTGATGGGAGAACGGTTTTTGCACCCTCTCCTGTATAACCACCCCAAATGCCGTTTACATCTAAAGTTGGGCGGATAGAAACTCTTTCTAAAGTTGAATAACCGGTTTCGCCTTTTACTTCGTTAATATCCAAATGCTTTTTGTATTCGTTCAAATCAAAAGGGGCTTGTGCCATTTGGTCGCGTTCTTCTTTAGATACCTCCTGCACATCATCGTAAAAACCGGGGATGGTAATTCGGCCATCTTTATCCTGCAAAGAGGCAATCATATCGCACAAAACGTTAATTGGGTTAGCTACTGCGCCACCGTAAACACCCGAGTGCAAATCGCGGTTAGGGCCGGTTACTTCAACTTCCATATAGGCTAGTCCACGAAGGCCTGAAGTGATTGAAGGAATATCGTTTGAAAGCATGGATGTATCTGAAATCAAAACCACATCGCTCTTCAGTTTTGCTTTATTGTTTTCGGCAAAGCTTTCGAGGTTTACTGAGCCTACTTCCTCCTCTCCCTCTATCATAAACTTTACGTTGCAGGGCAGCACATTATTCTTCAGCATCATTTCGAATGCTTTTACGTGCATGTACATCTGGCCCTTGTCATCGCAAGCTCCACGGGCATATATGTTGCCGTCTTTAATAACCGGTTCGAACGGCGGCGAGTTCCATAGATCCAAAGGATCTGCGGGCTGAACGTCATAATGACCGTAAACAAGCACGGTAGGCAATTTGGCGTCAATTATTTTTTCGCCATATACTATAGGGTATCCTTTGGTAGGACAAACTTCAACCTTATCGGCACCGGCAGTTATAAGTTGAGCTTTTACAAACTCGGCGGCACGGTTTACATCGGCCGAGTATTTTACATCGGCGCTTATAGATGGTATGCGCAACAGATCGAGCAGTTCATTCAAAAATCTTTCTTTGTTATTATCTAGATAAGGTTTTAACTGGTCCATATTATAAGTTTTGAAGTATTAAACGATGGGCGAAAGTAATAATTTGGCAATTCGATGATTCTGTATTTTTGCACGAACCAGGTTAAATACCCAAAAGTATGATCCAACCGATTATAACCACACCGAGGCTAATTCTTCGCCACTGGAAGGATGAAGACACCGAGCCGTTTATTAAAATGAACATGGATGAAGAGGTGATGAGGTTTTTTCCGGCCATGCAAAGTGCCGATGAAACCATTGCACTAATAGCCCGAGTGCAAAAGCATTTTGAGGATTATGGCTATGGACCCTATGCTGTTGAGCGAATTGATACAGGGCAGTTTATTGGATTTACAGGCTTTTTCCATCCACGATTTGAAAGCTATTTTACCCCATGTATTGAAATTGGATGGCGGTTAAGTAAAGACGCCTGGAACCTGGGCTTTGCTACTGAAGCAGCCAAAGCGTGCCTTGGCTATGGATTTGAGAAACTGGGCCTTAAAGAAATCTATTCGTTTACTTCCACGACAAACCAGCCCTCGATAAATGTTATGGTAAAGGCCGGGCTAAAAAGGGTTGGAGAATTTGAGCATCCCTTAGTGCCCGAAGGGCATGAACTAAAAACACATGTGCTTTTTAAACTTGTTAACGAGGGCTGAATCTATCTTTACTGAATAGATTTATTAATTTCGATTTTCCGGTTATCAACAAACTACCTGTGCAGAGGCAGGCTCCCCGAAAACAAATGATTGAGCGCCGGTTTAGTAATATTGTTCAATAAAACACCATTAGCATGGCACTTAGATATTTTGTAACGCTGACATTTGCCATTTTTGTTTTTACGTTTTCGGCCTCAGCGCAAACCCGAGAGTTACCCAGATACCTTGAACATACGGTGAGAGACAGGGAGACTCCATCGTCTATTGCCAACGATTATAATTTAAGGCTCAAAACCTTTCTTTTATTAAATAATTTTCCGGATGACGTTAAGTTAAAGCCCGGGCAGATTGTGCTTATCAGGCAACTGGAATCATGGGAAAAGCAAGTAAAGGAAAAAGGCTACGTGCAAAAAGCGGATGATGATGACCAACCGGTTGCCACACCTAAAAAAACAACGAAGTACGTTGAAAGGGAAGACCGTGTAAAAACCGAGAAACCGAAATCAGCAGCAAAAGCTGAGGCTGAGCCAGAACCTGTTAAAGAAAAACCGGCTAAAGCACCTTCCGTATCAGGCAATTTGTATGAAAAAACCACGGGAAATACGCACATAGTTCAAAAAGGCCAAACTTTTTACCGCATTGCGCTAACCTACGGCATTACTGTCGACCAGCTGAAAAAACTCAATAATATGCCTAACTACGATATTAAGGTTGGGCAAGAGTTGAAGATTAAGTAAGAATGTGTGCCTGCTTTCACGTGTTAAAGTGCTCACGTTCAAAATCATTACCTTCGCCCTGCAGGTATAGCGCTGTATAACTGTAACACTATTATGAATCATTTAAAATGGTATAATAAAACCTTGCATGAATATCTCAGTAACGATGAGATTAAAATGGCTATGCAAAAAAGCAACTGGAAAGGGGCATTGGAAATTGCCAATACCTGGGGCTGGATTGCATTTGCGTTTGCACTTTCGGGTTTGTTTCCTAACCCGGTTACTATAACCATTTCGTTGTTTATTATTGGAGGAAAACAATTGGCCTGCGCCATTATACTGCACGATTGCTCGCACGATTCAATGTTTACCACAGCAAGACTAAACACCTTTATCGGCAACTGGTTTGGTGCCTATCCTATTTTACACGACCTGAAAAAATATCGGCCCTACCACACACAACATCATATTAATACCGGGCTTGCTGATGATCCCGATTTGAGTTTAACCAAAGGATACCCTACTACTGCAATTAGTATGGTAAGAAAATTCAGCCGCGACCTGGCCGGGGTATCAGGAGCAAAAGCAACTTTTGCGGTAATATTTATGCAGTTGGGCTTTATTAAATACGCACTAAATGGCACTGCAGAGTGGCTATCGCAAAAAGGGAAAGACATTTTTAGCATTGTGAAGACCGGCGCCCAGAATTTGGCGGGACCGGTGGCGGCTAACCTTATTATGTTTGCCATTTTGTATGCCTGCGGAAAGCCGTGGCTGTATTTATTGTGGTGGGGAGCCATGCTTACCACGTTTAATTTTTCGTTACGCGTTAGAAGCATGGCAGAGCATAGCATGGTTGAAGACCGTGAGAACCCACAAAAAAATACCCGTACTACTTACGCCAATTTTTTTGAAAGAATACTTTTTGCACCGCACCACGTTAACTACCATGCAGAGCACCATTTATGCATGGGAGCACCATCATATAACCTGCCGAAAATGCACCAGCTTTTATTAGAGCGGGGGTTTTATAAAGAAGGTACATTGGAGCCTAATTACTGGAAGGTTGTTAAGCGGGCGATTGTGCCGTTAAATACAGATGATACTACAGAGAAAACGGCTGCGTAGCAGGGTTCAAACAGTTATTCAATCCAGGTTAATCGCGATGAAATAAGTTTCCACTTGCCATTATCATTCTCTAAAATTGCCTCGCCACCCTGGTATACCATCCTAAAGTTAACTTTTGCATAACGCATTTGCCTGTCAAATGTAATGCGTCCTGCAACCGGGTAAGAATTAAATTGCCAATATCCTCCCCAGTGCCCGTAAAATATTTTAATACCCTTTTCTAAAAATTCCTTTCGCCTTTCGCTTTCGCCTTTCGATGTGGCGGGGGTCATCATTCCACTTCTACCAAGTTGATAATGGTCATCGCCTAAAAACCTGTTTAGTATATCCTCATATTTCGAATTAAGATATAAGGGTAGTTTCCCATCACAATTAATTTGCGGCCTGAAATTAATGATAGAATCGGCCAATGTATCTTTCATGTCTGGCCAAAAATTCTCTCGCACCATTTGCGAAAGTTTGCCATTATATCTCTTTAAACAACGGGCACGGAAGGCAGTATCCTTAACTGTGGTTTTGATATAATTTACCATGCGGTCATCACTATCCTGTGCACTATAAACTAGTTTAGGGGTGAAATATATCTTCACATAGTTCTGTACCACAAAAAAATCAACTGATTTATAAATATCGTTTCCCCACTCCGAGCCGCCCAGCTTTTCAATATTCAGAGGCTTGTAAAAAGCTGTAAAAGCAAGATAAGCCTGCTTTAGCGTATCGTTCATGGCATTAAGCTCGCTATCAGTTGCAGGTTTAATTTCCCGGTTCCAATCGGTGTAAAACTGATGCAATAGTTTTGTAGAGTTTGCAGCATAAGCGTCTTCTAACGTGCGAGGTGTAGTTTGCGGCTGATAACACATTGCAAAAAGTAATAACAAAATGGCAAGTGTTGCTTTCATAAAATTTTAACTTAAGGCATATACAATACAACTCAGGCCTTCGGTATCAAAATCCTAAACGTAGTTCCCTTATCAATTTCAGAGCGCTTAACACTTATTTTGCCATTGTGGTATTCTTCAACAATGCGCTTAGTAAGCGAGAGGCCAAGACCCCACCCCCGGCGTTTGGTTGAGTAGCCGGGTTCGAAAATGGTGTCGAATTTGTTTTTAGGTATTCCCTTTCCGCTATCGGTTACGTCAATTATTACGTGCTGGCTATCAGAAGTAACTTCAACATCAATTTTACCTTCTCCATCCATTGCATCGAGGGCATTTTTTAATAGATTCTCAAAAACCCAATCAAACAATTGTTTGTTGATTTTGAACTGCAGGTTATCGGGACATTGAACAGTCATGATAACTTTTTGGCTCGCGCGCCGGCGCATGTAGCTTACATTACGTTCTACACATTCCTTCACGTTCTCAGCTATCAGTTGCGGCACCGAACCAATTTTTGAAAAGCGCTCAGCCACCAGGGATAAGCGGTTAATATCGCTCTGCAGCTCTTCGAGTATTTGCGGGCTTTCTTTAACGCCGTCCATTTCCTTCAATACCTCAACCCAGCCTTCTAACGATGAAATGGGTGTACCCAATTGGTGCGCGGTTTCTTTGGCCATACCTACCCAAACCATGTTCTGCTCTGCTTTACGAGCGTTGCTAAAAGCAAAGTAGGATATGATTAAAAACGCTGCAAAAATACCCAACTGAACAAAAGGGAATATCCGAAGTTGCTTAAGGGTTGAAGAGTCATCGTAATAAATAAAGCGCATAACCCCTTCGCCCAAATCGGCAACAACGGGGTCGTTGGTGGCCTGCATTTTTTTAATCATTCTAATTTCAGCATCCTGGCCAACCATTTTGCTTGAATCGATATTGCCGAACGCCAACACATTCATTTTTTCATCGGTGAGGACAACCGGCGCTGATGCGGTATTTAATACTACTTCAGAAATAAAGTTCTCCAATAAGTCGTTAAGCGTTTGCTTAAGCTTGCTAAAAAGGTTAGAGTCTTTATAATAAATGTAGTTTTTGGTGTATTTGGAGTCGACAAGGATTGGAGGGTAAACAGAAAACTCTTGCCGCATTGCGGCCGGAAGTTCGGCTATGGTTTTAGCTCCTTTGGGCAGTTCAATATTACGGGCTCCAACTATGTTTCCTTTATCATCGGTTAGAATAGCCGGAATGTCGTTATTAGAAGTAATAATATCGTTAAAAAAGGTAAGCTGGTCGTTCTCAGCCGTTAAAACAAACTTAGTTGACTGGGCGTAGATATTTACTTTACGCCTTTCATCGGCAGCCAGTTTTGTAAAAAGTTCTTTGGTATATCTAACCAATTTAGCCTTGCGCGCAATGGCCTCGGCCCACAGCTTTGCTTTGTATTTCTCCTCGCCTGCCATTTTATTTGCCAGGTGGTCAGTATACAAAACCGTGGCAATACCGATAAACAGCCCGAGAAGAAGCAGTATAAATTTAAGATTCGATTTTTGGGAGTATACGTCCATTCGGGGTAAAGTTAACAGAAGCTTGGTTTAATTCCCTGTTGAGTCTAAATCAATGAATTGCGGTTTTTGTTGAACGTTATAATACCGTTCCTCCTTCTTCTTTTCATCGCCGTCCATTTTTGTCGGGGCAGAATTATTTAAAAGGTTCTTCAGGTTCGCTCTTTCATTTTTAAAGTCATCCTTAATCTTATTCTTGGTGGCCTTTTTGTTAAACTTTATACGAGGGTTACTCAATACCCCAGTCATACTTAAGTAGAGATTAATGCCCTCGTACGGGTCTTCTTCCATGTATTGAATATCATCGCGTTTACGGTTGAATTTTTGTGCTAATAGTTTATGCAGGTTTACTTTTATGCTGTAATCTATACTATCATTAAAGCAGTGATAACCTTCAAACATCAAATTGAGCGCACTGGATTGAATTTCGAAAAGAGGTATATCAATACGCCGATGGGCAATTTTTATTGTGTTGTGCAGGGTAGCAAATTTTATATCCTCCAACTCATTAACCCTTATAAATTTTGAGGCCGCTTTTAAAGGTTCAAATTTCACCAATTCGCCGTTGCGGATATTAAAGTCGGCGATGGCGCTTAGTTTATCCTGATCAAGGGTTTTGTAATTATCCCAGGTGGCATTAAAAGAAACTGCCGCATCCAGCGTTCCCTTTAAATTACGGTCCGTAAGCGTTGATTGTCCAAAATTTTCACATTCGTTAAACAAGGCAGGTATGCTGAGATTGATGGTTTTTACATCGTAAGCAAGGTTAATTGAATAATCATCGCCAAAAACAACTTTGCCATTCAATAATACATCGCCGCCCATTGTTTTGCTTTGAATATTATTGCACTGAATAACACCTGGGGATATTTGCAGATTACCGGTTACCTGATTGAACTCCATTTTGCGAAAAAGGAATTTGTCCATTTCAACATCAAGGTTGCCCTGCATATTCACAATTTCGCGCAAATCAATTTTGCCTCTGGGCATTGTTTGGGGATGACTGCGCTTACTGTAAGCATCAATAATGCCTGACAAATTGAATGTTTTTATTTTGAGTTTACCATTTACCCCAAGCACTACATTATCGGCACTGCGGTTAATGCTTAAGTTGTAAATAAATGCAGCAAGATGTTCGATGTTGCCTGAAAACACGGCCTGGTTACCAATAAAGTTCGCACTTAAGTTTTCGGCTTCAATTACCTGGTCGTGGTATCTCAATACGCCATTAATATTGCCATAGCTAATACCACCCTGCTGAAATTCAATATCAGCCATTTTAAACTCGCCACTACCGGTTAAGGTAGAGTTGGTAACATCGGTAAAATCGCGTTTACGGCCTTTTAAATGAAATTTATTGAAGGTAATTGTTCCACCCAAATCGCGCATAATGCTGTCCGGTACAAAGGAAGATATTTCAGAGAGATGCAACACACCCTGAGCGAAAAAATCAAAGTCGGGGTCGGACAGCTTTGTTAACGACAGTTTAAAATTGAAAGGCAAATCGTTCAAAGTACAATCAAAATTGCTTATCACTATTTTATCGTTACCGGCGGGGTCCATTTCGTAAGTGGCTTTGGCATTTACTTTTTTCAGAAGCTTATTATACCGCCCGAGTTTTATTTCGCTGTTAATCAGGTTAGCATCAACATTTATTTTGGGGCCATTACCTTTACTTAAAGTTCCTTTTACTAAAGCCGTAATTGAGTATTGACCATTACCTTCGGCATTGTCGAATGACTGGCGGTATTTCTCAGGTATCAATCCAACCAGTTTCTTTATATCCTTGCCTTCATTTTCAAGTTTAAAATCAAGCTGGGTTCCTTCTTTTACATTGGCAAAAAAACCGCTTACATTAAACTCGTTATCCTCAATATTTATCTTCCCTTTTTTGAAAGTAAATCGGTGTGTATTGTTATTCACTTCTAAAACAATGTCCACTTTCAGGTTTCTTTGCACCATATATTTTTGGCCATCGGAGCTGATATCGTTAACACGTGCGGTAATGGTGGTTTGCAAATCGAATTGGGCACTGCTGAAATTGCCTTTAAGCAAAACATCCTTTAAAACTACGTCGGTGTTTGTTGCAAGCGACTTGTCGAAATATGTAAAATGAACATTCTTCAACTCAGCCTTTTTAAGCTGCACAGCCAAATCGCTTTTTGTGCCTGAATTATCGGTAGAGGGTTTGAGGATATCAAAATTCATCAACCCCTTTTCGTCCTTGTATAAATTTATCTCGCCATCGCGAACCAGTATTTTTGATAACTCGATTTTATTGCCGAAGAGACTAAATACGTTGCATAAAAGAGAGAACTCCTTTACGTCTAACAAATTATGGCCTTTGCGCAGCTTATCGGCTATAATAACGTTGCTAAAACTTAGCGATGCGTACGGGAAGTGCTTTAATAGAGAGAAATCAATTGCCCCTTTAACCTGCACCGGAACCGTTACCTGTTGGTTTATTTCAACAATGATTTGTTGTTTTACCTTATCCTGTAACGCGTATGCAAGTATTACTGCTGTAAGTAAAATGCCAGCTACAACACCGGTTGTGATTAATATTATATTTCTAATCCGCCTATTCATTTGTTCAATTTAACGCAATAACATCATCGAAATTACATTGATTACAATAACTACCTTATTGTTATGAGGCTATCGTATTTTTGTTGCCATTTCAAAAAAGTTATTTTCACTGCGTAAGAAAGAATGAACGTATGAAAAATTTCGTTGCGGTATGTATTTCCTGTTTTGTTTTTTTAACGCAGGCTAATGCACAAATGGATTTATCGATTGCGCCCAAAACATCAAAACTATCTGCTAATATATTGGGTAAGGTAAGTGAAATTGTGGTGCCCCCGTTTTCGAAGGAACAAACTGAGCAGTTTGACTATAACGATACAAAAAACGGGCACATGCCGGTAATGGCTCGCAATATTGCGGTAAATATAAATACAACCAATGCCGGTAGTTGGACTGAATTGCCCAATGGTGACAGGATTTGGAGAGTTGAAATAAGTGCCGCCGGAGCACAGGGAATTGTGCCTTTATTTGACCAGCTTTACTTACCACCCGGAGCAACTTTGCACGCTTATATGCCTGGAAAAGAAGAAGTGTTGGGTGCTTTTACCAATGATAATACCCCGGAAACCAGAAGCTTTTGCTTCGGCCTTATACACGGCGACAGGTGTGTGCTTGAATATTATGAACCCCAAGAGCAAAAAGGCAAAGGCAAAGTAAGCCTTGATAAAGTAGGTTATGCTTACCGCTGGGTATCGCCTTTGGCTAAAAGTATGAAAAGCGGCTCGGGGGCTTGCGAGGTGAATGTTGCCTGCCCGGAGGGTAATGCATGGGCAAACCAAAAAAGGTCGGTGGCGAGAATATTTGTGGTGAGTGATGCAGGAGAGGGATTTTGTAGTGGGGCTATGGTAAATAACGTGCGTAAGGATTGTACGCCATACATGCTTTCGGCTGAGCACTGCACTGAGGGAGGAGTTTCGACTACTCAATATGGGCAATGGGTGTTTTATTTTAATTACCAGGCGGCTACCTGCGCAGATACCGTTGGGCCACAAACGGATATGGTAAACGGCTGCAAGAAAATAGCAGATAGCGAAGATGGCGGCGGCAATTCAGGTTCGGACTTTTTGTTGCTACAGTTGTATCATACCCCACCCAGCGCTTATAATATTTACTACTCGGGCTGGGATATAACGAACACAACTCCTGCTACTGGGGTGGGTATTCATCATCCAAATGCGGATATAAAAAAGATATCAAGCTACTCGAGTGCGGCTCAGTCAATATCGTGGGGCAATATTGCCCAAAATACGCATTGGCAGGTGATTTGGGCCAGCACGGTTAGTGGCCACGGAGTAACTGAGCCTGGCTCATCTGGCTCGCCTTTATACAACCCTAATTCGCTAATTGTGGGCCATTTAACGGGTGGCGCTTCATGCTGCACCTTAGGCGGTTGCGGAAGTGATGGAATTGGGCCCACGTCTCCAGATGCTTACGGAAAGGTTGCCTATGATTGGACCAGCGATGGAGTAACTAGTGCCGTGCAACTGAAGCCGTGGTTAGATCCCGATAACACGGGGTCAACCACCCTGCAGGGTATGAATCCGCCATGCGGCAGCGCAGTGCCTAATGACGTGGGCATGCAGGCTATACCTGAACCCAGCGGTACGGTATGCTCGGGCACGGTAACACCAGTTGTGGTGTTGCGCAATTTTGGTTCAAACACCCTTTCATCGGCTACCATAAACTATAAATACGATAATGGAAGCACCAGCAGTTTTAGCTGGACCGGAACGCTTTTTGCGGGGAATACCGTTAACGTAACGCTACCCACTGCTACGCTTAGCGCGGGGGCGCATACTTTTGCGGCAACTGCGTCGGCGCCGAACGGGTTAACTGATGCTAATTCATCTAACAACAGTTTAACTTCTAATTTCTTTGTATCGGGGCCAACAGGTAGCCTGTTACTTGCGCTTACTACCGATAACAGCGGAACTAAAACCACCTGGCAAATTGCCGATGCCTCAACTAATGTTGTGGCTTCGGGTGGGCCTTATCCAAATCTATCGGGCGGCACTACTTATGATATTCCAATTTGCCTGGCATCGGGCTGCTATACGTTTACCATATTTTCGTCAACCAATAATGGTATGACTGATGGCGAAAACGGGAATTACGTGTTAACCGATGCGGGCAATACCAGCATATTTACCAGTTTAAGTAACCCTGCATTTGGCAGCCATGAAACACGCAATTTTTGCGTGACACCTTCGGCTGTAAACGAGGTTCCTACTTTAAGTTTCAGTATTATTCCAAATCCATCAACAGGCCAGTTTAATTTGGTTATTAATAGCAATGAAGAAAAAACAGTCAGGGTTTACGATGTTACCGGGCGGATAATAAAGGAAAGAAAAACAATTGAGCAAAACTTCATGCTGGATTTAAGTAGCGAAAGCCGGGGAGTTTATATTTTGGATATAGAAACCGCTAACGGAAAGGCGGTTCAAAAATTAGTTTTAAAGTAGTACATGAAGAAACAAATATTGGTTTTGATTTTGCCCATTGCGCTGGCATATTCTTGTAAAACAACGAAAAAGGCAAGTGTTGATACTTCTGCTTCGGTAGAGTTGATAAATGATGAGTCTTTCCGTAAACCTATCAGAGATAAAGACCTTTACAAATCAACCGCAGAAATTATTCCGCTTGATACCGTTTATGTGAGTAAGGATACTTTGAACATTATAACCAAAAAAATTAACGGCTGCGATGCCGATAATTTTAACCTGATGTGGAACGGCGATTTGGGTAAATCAATACCAGCGCAAACCACGCTTAAACTGTTGCAGTATGTTGATGGGGCATGTAAAGAGAAGCACAGGTTTCACCTCACCTATAACCTGGCCCCATTAAAGCTTAAAAGTGATACATCGGAGGTAAAAAGCACATTAATTAAAGTTGGCGGTTGGGTCAGAACGACCAATTATATCCACAATTAAAGTCTGCTGCACTAGCGGCTAAGCAAAGTATAGGGACACATTTTTTTGCGGATTCAAAGTAAGCCTTTCCATTAATAGCGGCATCAGACCACAACCGTTAAAATACGAGTAGTAGCTTACGACCAACGCATTTTGTTTGAAGCTCAATTACGGTGGCTTTATTATAATGATAACTACAAATAGCCCTGAAGCCAAGGTTTTATTTTGCTTAACACTTTATTAAAACAAAAATGCGGCCTGTTAAACAGGACCGCATTTTTTAATGGTGGGGTGAACAAATTTATTTTACTGGGCAACCATTTTGCCTTTGCCTATTACGGTACCGTTATGCGTTACTTCATACATATACACTCCTGAAGCCATGGTACCTCTATCAATACTGAATATGCTGCCGGTTGCTGTCTGGTTTTTAACCACCCTGCCAAGCATGTCATATACATTCAATTCGTAAGGACCATCGACACCGCTTATTCTTATTGTTGTATATTGACTAAACGGATTAGGCTGCAATGCTATTGTAACATCATTAGGCACAATTGGGTTAACCGATAAGGTGTAATCAATAGTGTTAAGTGTTTTGTTAGTAGACACGCCTGCGTTGTAATCAAAGAATATATCGGCCTGGTTGGTAATTGCTGTTTTAGAAGGTAATCCCTGAATTGGTAATATCATAAAGGTTACAAAACCATGGCTGGCTTCCTGGTCGGTGCTGCTATCGGGTAAGCTTACTGCATTGAATTTCCAGATAGCTTCGTTGCCCGCAAATTGCATGGTGTATGGTAAACTTGCACCTATCATTTTGAATGTGCTGACATCGAGGTACTGTGACAGTGTATCCTGGATAACGATATTGATAGCAGGAGCTGTTCCGGTATTCTGGAAGTTGATAGTATAAGTTAACCATTGGTCGCCATGTATTAAACCTTCAGGACCAACGCCTATAGGCGATACCTGTTTGTTATTAGGATCCCAGCTAGCCGTAACGTTTTGGTGCACCGTATCAACATTATTGCTTTGGTTGGCATCCTGGCAACTATCGGTTGTTACATTACCAAGTGTAAAGATGAACTGACCGGCTGTAAGTGTGCTATCGGCAGTAAACCTAACATAGTAATACTGGCAGCTGCCCGGGTTTAAGTGGTTAAGCGCCCATGAGGCAGTGTAAGTTGATGAGTTTTGTGAAGTAGCTGCCGGTGACGAGTAATTGTATGTTAACGACGGATCGTAGAACAAGTTAACAGTGCCGCTGCTAACATTGGCACCAACATTACATACCTCAATTTCATAGTATGCAGGATAGCCCGGTGTAACTGTGGTGTTAGGGGTAACATTAATGCTAAGGTCGCAAGCACCAGGTTGTACGTAAACACCGAAGTTATTATTATCGTAAGAGTTACCCGCTGTTGTAGCATTAACGGTTATTGAAGTAGGTGTTATAACTCCATTATGGTAGCTGGTAGTTACAGCGGTAATAACATATGTTCCGGTTGGAAGCACAGCACAGTAATGGCCGTATTGATCAGTATAACCGGTATATACAATGTGACCTGAATCAGTAAATACTACCTGTGCGTTAGGAACACCAGATTCTCCCTGATCCTGTGAATGGTTATTGTTAGCGTCAAAATAAACAGTTCCACAAATGGTTACACTATTGTTCTGGATACCGAAGTTATAGCCACAGTTTTGGCCGCTGGTAACTTGTATGTTTTGATATGCAGAGCAGTTAACGTTAGAGTTAAGCGGTGTATGCACCGGTATAGTAAAGGTATAGCCTGTAGGTGCACAATAGTAAATGGAGTAGGTACCTGCTGGCACAACTATTACATAGTGGCCGTTTGAATCGGCATGAGTAACATAACTACCTACGTGAATTTCGGCATAAGGAACACCTGTTTCGCCTGTATTCTGAACACCATTGCCATTTAGGTCGTTAAATACCACACCACAAACAGTATCGCCAACGGCAGTGCATGAAGGAACGTTAATAACCACTGTATCAAAGTTATAACAGTTAACGCCATAGAAGTGAAGGATAACAGTATAGTGTCCACCTTGAGCGTAAACGTGTGTTGGGTTCGATAGGGTATCGGTTGTTCCATCACCATAAATCCATCTTAAGAAACTCAGGTCACCGGTTGAGGTGCTGGTAAAGGTTACTCGTTGGCAGCTATCGATGGTATAGGTAAATGAAGCGTGACAAACAGTAGTAATGGCATGGCCAACATGAACCGAATCGCAATAAGTATTAGTGCAACCGTTAGCGCTGGTTATAGTAAGACATACGTAATAAGCGCCGGTATGAGTATATGTGTGGTAAATATTGCTGTAAGTTGAACTTGCACCATCACCAAAGTTCCAAACATATGACACGATAGAATCAGTACTGCTGGAGTGATTTGTAAATATAATTGTGCTAAGGTTGTTAGCATATGCCGAATCGGTAAAGTTAGCATGGCAGCTTGTGCCTACGCCAGTTCCCTGAACGCTTTGGCAAGATGTATCGGAACACAATGTACCCGGAATAGTTACAATGTGGCAAACTGTGTAAACACCTGCTTGAGTATAATAGTGCGTCGGGTCAAATGTGGTTGCTGTAGTTCCGTCGCCGAATGTCCACAGATTGGTTACTCCTGCAATAGTTGTGGTGCCTGCAAAATGAACACCACCGCTTTGGGTATAAGTATACGTATAGTTTGCACTTAAACCATTGCATGGGTTTCCGATTACAGTTATCGAATCGCAGTAGGTGCTTGAGCAACCGTGTAGAGAGTAAATGTAAAGGCAAACGTAGTATGTGCCACTATGCGCATAAATATGCGTGCCGTTTTTAAAGGTACCTGTAGCGCTATCCCCAAAAGTCCAACGGTATGATATTATTGAATCGGTTGAAGTTGAAAGGTTAGTGAAATAAATACCGTTAGTGCCATACGACTGGTGGCTAAAGTTAGCAATACAACCTGATGCATTTGCCTGCACATTAGTGCAGAATGAATCGATACAGTTAGTTACACCAGCATAGTAAACATACTGGCAAACATGGTATAAGCCCGATGATGTATAAGCATGTGTAGGGTCGTTATTGGTAGAAACGGTACCATCACCAAAGTGCCAGTAGTGAACTACACCGGCAGCTGTATCGGCCGGAATGAACTGCACGTTACCATTAGTAAGATGGGTAGTAGTGAAGTTGGCATTTAAACCAGAGCAAGGATTGGTTGTATTAGTTATGGTTATAGTTTGGCAAGTTGAATCGCAGTATGTATTGGCGTTAGCGTTTACATACAAGCAAACTGTATAAGTGCCGTTTGGCAGTGCATGGCTTAACAAGCTAGACGAAGTTCCCTGGCCGGTAGCGGTTTGAACAATAACGCCATGTGCATTGGTTACAACCCACTCATAAATAGTGCTGGTAGTTACACCAGTTGAATTGCTAAAGGCATGTATAATACTATCCTGGTAAACATACTGGCTAAACGCGGCCACAGGACAAGGTGTAGTTGTTGTAATAGTAATGTTATTGCAAACGGTATCGCGACATGTGTTGCCGTTAAAAACCACCAGGCAAACCGTATAAGTACCTGACTGAGCATAACCATGTGTTATGTTTTGTCCGTATCCATATGTTCCATCGCCAAATGTCCATCTGTAATAAGTACCAGTTGGGTCACTCACGGCATGAAACTCAACTGAATCTGTTGAATTGGCTTGAAGGTTAGAAGTCCACGCAGCAGATAAGCCGGCACAAGGATTAGTGCCACCACCTACTACTACAGATTGACAGATTGAATCGCAAATACGAGTAGAGTTAGTAGCACGTATATATTGGCAAACAACGTAAGTACCGCTATCAAGTACTGATGACGTGAAATCGCCACCGGTGAAGGTTTGAACCAGGTTACCATGAGGACCCCAAATCTTCCAGCTAATCTGAGACAGAGAATCAATATTAGTTGAGGTTGTATAAGCGTGTATAGCACCACCACCAAGACCGGCGTAAACAGTATCGGCGAAAGCAGGCGTTCCACAAGTGCCTACGGTAGGCACAAAGACATAATTGCAGACAGAATCGCAGAAGGTAGTTCCGCTATAAAGAGTTAAACATACGATATAGTAACCCGGTGACAGGTGTTGGCTGGCTATGTAATTATTAGTACCAGTTTGGGTTTGAATAATATTGCCGTTGGTTCCTTTTATAGTCCATTTGTAAATGGTACCGGTATTAGTACCGGTTGAGTTGCTATAAGCATGAATGCTGGTATCGCCATAAATATAATCCTGGAAAGAAGCGGTACCACAAACCACACTTGTTGGTATGGTAATAGTTTCGCAAGATGAATCGGCACAATTCAATCCAACTATGTAATCATAGAAACAAACACGCACGGTGCCATAGTTTGGATATACATGTACAACGCGGGTTCCAGAACCGGATGTTCCATCTCCGAAACTCCAGTAGTGGTTGGCATGCGTATTGGTGTCAAGTGATTCAAAAACTACAGTATCATGCGATATAGCGTATGTCCATTGTGCAGTAATGCCAGGGCAACCGTTTAAAGTTGCAACGGTGCAAGCCGAATCGCAGAATTGCTGATTGCTGTTGTATAAATACATACACACTGAATAACTACCATTAGGCAAGCCACCGGTGGCGAAAAAATAATAATTGCGTCCATCGTGTGTTGCAACGATTGCGCCCGATGAATTGCGGATAATCCAGTTATAAATACTGTTAGTATCGGTACCGGTTGAGGTGCTATAAGCATGGATTGAAGTATCGCCAACAACATAAGCACCTACCGAGGCTACACCGCAACCTGCCGGGCTTGTAATAGTTATATGACCGCATGAAGTATCGCGGCAACCAAGTGCGGTATTAATAGCTACCATGCAAATAGTATAGCTACCGGTGCTGGTGTAAACGTGTGTTGGATTTGAAGATGTGGCGTTTACTCCATCACCAAAACTCCAGTAATATGATGTACCTGATGGGTTGCTAGCGGCAATAAACTGAAGTGTTGAGCCTGGATTTGCAAGGCCGCTGTAAGTCCATGCAGCACTTACACCTGAACAGCCAGAGCCACCTACCGTGATGCTACGACATGCTGTATCGTGGCAGGTAAGTGCAGGGTTGCTTAAAATCAAGCAAACCGTATAAGTGCCGGCTGTTGCGTAAACGTGCGTTGCACCAGGCAAAGTAGACGAGCTTCCGTCGCCAAAAGTCCAGGCATAGGTTGTACCTACCGGGTTGTTTGTTGGCGCTGTTACCTTTAAACTATCGGAAGTATTTGATGCTATATCTGTCCATTGTGGGTTATAGCTTGAACAACGATAAACATTGACCTCAGAACAAAACGAATCGCAAAAAACATGTTGAGCGTTATACAGATCCAGACATACCCTATAGGTGCCTATTGGCATACCACCAGTTAGTAATGTACTTGTATGACCGGTATTATATGATTGAATAAAGCCACCGTTGGCATTATACACATTCCAAACGTAGCTGGTTGAATCAGTAGTACCGGTAGAGGTACTATAACCGCGAATGGTAGAATCGTTAAGAATGTATAGAGCAAAAGAAGCCGTGCCGCAGGCGTTAGGATTGCCAACTGTAACAGTTTGGCAAAACGTATCGCGGCAGACGATAGCAGTGTTACTTACAATTAAACAAGCAGTATAAGTTCCGGCTTGCGCATAAACGTGGGTTGGATTAGATACTGTTGAAGTACTTCCATCACCAAAAGTCCATGCATATACAGTTCCACTTGGGTCAGTAGCCGGGTAAAACAATATAGTATCGGAGTTAGTTGTGTGAGGAACGTATTGCCAAGCAGCACTTAAGCTTGTACAGTTGAGCACGGTTACGCTGTTGCAAACCGAGTCGCAAAGTTGTTGGTTACCATTGTAAAGGTACAGGCATACGCGGTAAGTACCCGCAGGTAAACCATGTGAGGTATAGTCATTTGTGTGGCCCGTTGCCCCATATTGAAGCAGCGTGCCTGTTGGCCCGTAAACGTACCATAAATAATTAGTAGAAGTATCAACCCCGGTTGAGTTACTGTAAGTGCGAATAGCAGAATCGCCGATAATGTAACTTAAGAAGGATGCGGTGCCACAAGTACCGGAAGGCACTACCACACTTTCGCATAATGAATCGGTACAAATAGAACCCGGGATATAAGCGTAGAAACAAACATGGTAAGTGCCCGGTGCGCTATATATGTGAGTTACCGTAGTGCCCGAACCGGTTGTGTTATCGCCAAAACTCCAGGCATGGTGTGCTATACTATTGGTATCGGCAGCAGAAAACCTTACGGTGTCATGCGTTCCTATCTGGTCGGTCCATTGTGCGGTGAGTGTGCCGCATGAAGTTAATGTAACCGATTTGCAAACGCTATCGCATAAAGTAGTGTTTTCGTAAACATACATACATATGCTGTGCGTGCCAGCAAACACATTTTGATAGGTATAAGAGGTATTAGGGTTTGCCGCCTGCACCTGGGTACCATCCAAACGCCACGCAAAAGTCCATCCCGTTCCGCTTGTTACTATTGCGTTTACCGCGATGGTATTGCCATGTATAGTATCGGTAAATTGAGTGGGACATTGCGCATTTGCAAAGTACGAACAACACAAGGCCAATATTAAAATGGTAAAGTGTTTAATTGCTTTCATAGCGTTTGGTTTTATGGTAACTTTAAAAAACTTACTGGTTTATGCGTTATTGACTGAGTAAATATACGTTGAGGTTGTAAGAAGGTAGCAAAAACTTACTCAGTTTCTTACTTGTCCAAAACATCGGCCGTTACCCCCACTTTGGGTGCCAGCCATGCCCTATAACGCAATATTTCGCCATCTTCAACTGATTCAGCCACAGTTGTCTTAACAAACTTAGCCACCTCATTAAAAGTCTTTGTTCCGGGCTGTAGCTCCTGAATACCTGCTAATTGGGGTAAAAGTTTCAAAATGAAACGCTCTCGCTTAAAGTCATCCGAATCCAGTTGCTCTTTGAACTGTTTTTTTACCTGTTCAACCCTTTTTAACATACTCTCCTCGTCCCCCGATTCGTGCTGCATAATGCATTCGGCGGCCGCAATTTTGACTTTGAAGGAGGCATCGGTCTTTTTGTAATGGTCGTTAAGATAGAGCTTAACCAGGTTTTTGATGGCATCGTTTGTTTTGCGCTGAAAGAATAAAAGGCTGGCTTTGTTTAGCAGAATGAAGAAATCGTAATAACTGTTTTTAATATCCTTCATTTCGCGTTCGGCCTCATCCAAGGCTTTTAAACCGCGGGTAAGGTCGGTTTGCGTATAGTTTATTACAAGTGCGTTGTAATAGTAAAATACGTACTTTTTGTATAGCAGGTCGTTAAATGCACTCAGCTCCTCTCCCAGTGCTTCGGCATAATCAAGGCTTTCGCGGTACTTGCGGTTTTTAAAAGTGGCGTTGATAATATAGATAAGCATTTGAATTTTAGTCTCATGATTGGTTTTATCGAACCACTTTTCGTTTAGAAACTTTTGGTAAGTACTGAGCATAAACTTTTCGAGCTCGATAAAGTTGTGGTTTTGTATCAATAGCTGGCTCACCGCCCTGAATATGCGGGTTTGAAAGGTTTTGCTTTGCCTGATGGAATCGTCGGAAGCAAATTCTTTAATAGTTGCATCGAG
>CAIOTH010000163.1 GCA_903861145.1 uncultured Bacteroidota bacterium
ACTGAGCATAAACTTTTCGAGCTCGATAAAGTTGTGGTTTTGTATCAATAGCTGGCTCACCGCCCTGAATATGCGGGTTTGAAAGGTTTTGCTTTGCCTGATGGAATCGTCGGAAGCAAATTCTTTAATAGTTGCATCGAGTAATTTGAGCAGGCCAACATCGCGCTTGCCGTAGTTTTGCGATAGCTTGAGGCGGTAAGTAACTGCGGCCAATGCCTGGTCGGTTTCGCGTATTTTATCAAGCTTTACGGCATTCTCCTTTCGGTGCTTAATGTAAACCTCCGGATTGATACCGGTGTGATCGCTAGAGAGTTTTACGAAACTGGCGTAGATAATATCCAGTAATTCGAAGTTTTCAATTTGCAGTGCACGCTTTTCGGCCTTCTTTAAATAGAATAGTGCAATATCGGGCTCGTTACGCGAAATGAAAATGTTATAGAGCCCCAGCAGCAAATACAAATTATTCGATTCGTGTTTGCTGAAATGCAGGAGGGACAGATTGTAACCAATATCTTCGAGCAAACGATTTTTTAGACGGTAGAACGAGTTTTTATCTACCTCTTTATATAGTTTCTTAAAAATGAAATCTTCATCGTACTTTGCAGCGGTTTTTCGGATGTAATCAAAAAGAAGAATATCTTTCCGCTCGTTAGAGGCATTTGTGCTGTTTAGCCAAAGTTTGAAGTTGCGAACTTCTTCCTTATTCATTACAGCAATAACGTTGTTGAGCATGTCCATAATCGTAATTTTGAACGAGTAAGAAACAAAGTTAAATTATTCCTGCAATTGCAACGAAGCAATTAACTTAGCTGTCAAATAGACCATGAGACCAACATCTACATTCAAAATATTTTTATGCTCCGTTTTTTTGTTCACCGCTGGTATAACACTGCGTGCATCGGATAACGGAGTGGGTGTAGCTTTGATCAGCTATACATTAGATTCGGTGAACCAGGTAAGTTTAGGGTATACCCTGACCATATACGCCGAAGTTAGCAATTTCGACTCTTTGCCATTTCACGGTGTTATCAATTTCGGGCTGCACAATAATGAACAAACACTAACAAGCAGCGGGATATTTAACGAACCTCCTTATAGCGGCGATACCATATCGCTGGGCGGCCATGAAACTGTTCCTGCAATATTTAGCGTTAATATTAATAACCCCTATTTCAGGCCGGGGCCTGATGTTGTTGTGGTGTGGCCAATATGTTCGCAACCTATAGCCGATTCAATTCTTATTCACCTTGATATTGTTGACCCCAATGGTGTTAAAGAGGAAAAGGAAATACCACTCACGTACGCTGTTGTAAACAATACCATTTTATTGAAAAGCTTAGATTCGAAAATCAACTTTCAACAGGTAAGAATATACAACACAATTGGCCAAAAGCTTTGCGAAACGCAGTCTGCCTTTATCAGTTCTGTTCCTTTGCCTACCTTGCCTCGTGGAATTTATTTCTGCGAGTTGATTACATCGGATGGCCGAAGGACTACGATTAAGTTTGAGCAGTAA
>CAIOTH010000164.1 GCA_903861145.1 uncultured Bacteroidota bacterium
CAATTTAACCGCCTTATTCTCCGCCATCTTAAATGCACGAATCAATTTCTGACGTGTTAGTGCCGGTTCAATTACCTCGTCAACAAAGCCACGGGCGGCTGCCTTGTATGGGTGAGCAAAGTTTTCGGCGTAATTATCTACAACCTCTTTAAGTTTGGCAACAGGGTCCGGCGCGGCATTAATCTCGCGTTTAAATATAATTTCAGCTGCACCTTTCGCTCCTACTACGGCAATTTCGGCATTAGGCCACGCGTAGTTCATATCGGCACCAATGTGCTTGCTGTTCATTACGTCGTAGGCACCGCCATAGGCTTTGCGCACTATCACCGTAATTTTAGGCACCGTGGCTTCGCTAAAAGCGTAAAGCAATTTGGCCCCATTGGTTATAATAGCATGCCACTCCTGGTCGGTGCCGGGTAAAAAACCGGGCACGTCAACCAGGGTTAGCAGGGGTATATTAAAGCAATCGCAGAAACGCACAAAGCGCGCTCCCTTTTTACTACTATTAATATCTAACACACCGGCAAGCACGGCCGGCTGATTAGCCACCACCCCAATACTCCTACCTGCAATGCGGGCAAAACCCACAACAATGTTTTCAGCATAATCTTTATGTACTTCAAAAAACGATTCAGTGTCAACTAACTCCGCAATAATCTCGCGTATATCGTAAGGCTGATTTGGGTTAGCCGGTATAATAGCATTCAACTTTTCGCGCAGTTCGTTGCCTTCGGTGTAATCATACACCGGTGCCTGCTCATCACAGTTTTGGGGCACGTAGCTTAATAGCTTCTTAACAGAAGCAATGCACTCTACCTCGTTAGGATAAGTAAAATGCGTTACTCCCGATTTGGTAGCATGTGCCTGTGCACCACCCAATTCTTCACTGGTAACATCTTCATGCGTAACCGTTTTTACTACGTTAGGCCCGGTTACAAACATGTAACTGGTATGCTCAACCATCATAATAAAATCGGTAATGGCAGGCGAGTAAACCGCTCCACCCGCGCAAGGCCCCAGTATGGCTGATATTTGGGGCACCACCCCGCTGGCAATTGTATTGCGATAAAAAATATCAGCATACCCACCCAGTGATACAACACCTTCCTGTATGCGTGCACCACCGCTATCATTCAAACCTATCACCGGTGCTCCGTTCTTCATGGCAAGGTCCATTATCTTACAAATCTTCTCCGCATGCGTTTCCGAAAGCGACCCTCCGAAAACCGTAAAGTCTTGCGAGAAAACATAAACAATCCTTCCGTTAATAGTTCCGTAACCTGTAACTACTCCATCACCGGGATAAATTTCCTTATCAATACCAAAATCGCGGCCGCGGTGCTCAACATACATTCCAATTTCTTCAAAGCTACCCGGGTCCATTAGCAAATCAAGTCGCTCGCGCGCAGTTAGTTTGCCCTTTTTATGCTGGTCGTCAATACGCTTTTGTCCGCCACCCAAAATGGCCTGTGCTTTTTTATGGTTTAATCTTTCTATATGCTTTTCCATCTTTCAATTTTATTCTAATATTTTAACCGACTCCTTAAATTCGACGCCATACCCCTTCAACTCCTCTAAAATAGGATTATAAATTTCAGGATATTTCGGCATTAATACTCCTCTCCTGCCTATCTCGCCATTCAAAATCATTTTAGTAACAATCGCTACAGGCAATCCTACTGTAGTCGCCATAGCAGTATGCTCCGCATCCTTACCAATATAAACCAACGACGATTGCAACTGCTTCTTCACTCCCGCATCTTCAAAAGTAATTTGATGCACCATTACAATCATATCCTTATCATCCGGCTTCATCACCCATTTATCTTCCAGCAAAGCCTGCAACACTTTTGCGTTAGTGGCCGATTGAAACGGAATAATCCGTTCATCATTAAACGTATTACTTACCAAAAGCTGAATAGGTGGGCTTGAGGTATACCAACATCCATCTGCCTTCTTTTCAAAAAATGATTTGAACGATTGTCCTCCAATATTTTCATTCAATGTAACATCATCAGTTAAGTCCAATTGTACCAATTCGTTCCAGCCTTTGCAATATGGAGGAACACGCAAAGTGCCACGGTACATAGTTTCTACTCCTTCTAATCCATACTCGCCAACATACTTCAACGAGTCGCGGTTAGGATAACTTTCAAAACGCCCGTACCCCTCAACTTCCATTTCGCTGGTACTCTCAAAAAGTTGCTGGTAATTCAAATCAACATGCTGGCCCTCCTTTAAGTAATGAATGCCCCCATCGCCCTGCCCGGCAACAATTACATTTCTCGGGTTCCAGGTAAACTTATAGTGCCACGGGTTATCATCACTCTCCGGTGCCACCAATCCGCCACAGTGCGATTCGAAACCGGTAATCCTTTTTCCTTGATGTTTTAACGCATCAATTATTTGCAGGGCACTCATGTGGTCAATACCGGGGTCGAGGCCCATCTCGTTCATAAATATCAGGCCGGCATCCTTAACATGTTCATCAAGGGCCCGCATGGCATCCGAGATATAACTTGGTGTGACTAGATTTTTCCTTAACCTTATGCAGTCATCGGCTACCAGCATATGTAGCGAAGCCGGTAACATAGAAATCACAATATCCGCTTTACCTATCAATTCTTCGCGCGCTGCGGCCAGGGTCAAATCCAAACCAAAAGCATGCGTATTAGCCCGTGCCTTTGTTTTTTGAAGCGCCTGTTCAGCGGTTATGTCAGCCACGGTTATCTCCCACTGCTCACGGTCAGATTGATTAACCAAATAATCAATCAAAGCCACCGAAGATTTGCCCGCACCGAGTATTAAAATATTGCGCATAGTAATTAGGGGCAATTATAATCGTTCTAAATGAATTTTAAGTGATTGCGTTAACTAACATATTGGGTCCCCTCTCTATCGAAAGTTTGCGCAGCTAACTTTCGGTGGAGAGGGGATGCCGACAGGCAGGGGTGAGGTTGGCTGTTTGCAATTATATCGCCAACGACTTACCAAATCAAGTTAGATTAAGAATTCATTTCTTTGCACCATAAACCGAGACTATATGATTTGGAAGATTAAGCCGACCATTGAAATGCTACATGATTTCTACCCCAAAGAACACATAGGCGAATACATAGGCATTGAATTTACTGAAATTGGCGACGACTACTTAACGGGCAAAATGCCTGTCGATCACCGAACCCGCCAGCCCCTTGGTTTGTTACATGGCGGCGCATCATGCGTATTGGCCGAAACCTTGGGTAGTGTAGGGGCATCGCTATGTATTGATCAAACTAAACAAGTAGCCGTTGGCTTAGATATCAACGCCAACCACTTACGGGCTGTGCGCGAGGGCTATGTTTACGGAACTGCAAAGCCCATTCACATTGGCAGGTCAACCCAGGTTTGGGAAATCAAAATTGTAAACGAAAGCAAACAATTAGTTTGTATTAGCAGGCTAACAATGGCCGTAAAAGATTTGTAAATTAGCAGTATAAAGACTCCTCAACCAAAATCCTTCTCTCACAGAGAAGGGCATTGAGAACCCTCTCCTTGGGAGAGGGCAGGGTGAGGATGAATTAAATATTATCGGTATGGCCGAACATAACGAACTTGGCACAAAGGGCGAAAACGCAGCCGTTGAATTCCTCGAGCAAAACGGACACCAAATCCTTACCCGAAACTACAAACACGGCAAGTGCGAAATTGATATTATTTCGAGAGAAGATGCCATTACTGTATTTACCGAAGTAAAGACCCGCAGCACCGATTACTTCGGCTACCCCGAGGAAGCAGTTGACAAAAAGAAACGTAAAAAAATTCGTCGCGCCGCCGAAGAATACATGTTCCAAAACAAGCTCGATAGCGAAGCGCGTTTCGATATCATTTCCGTAGCCAACCTCAACGGTAAACTAAAAATTTATCACATTAAAGATGCCTTCTTTAACGAAGCCGAAGTCGACAACGATTTCGAGTAATAAATCTCAGTGCTTCTTAGTGTCCTTAGTGCCTTAGTAGTAAATTTATTTTTCTTTCTTACTAAAAATCTATATTCGCGGCATGACTACCGAAAACATTAACGATATAAAGAGTCGACTTGACACTCTGAGGAGGTTTCTTTGACATAGAGAATCGCAAGCTCAAAATACAACAAGACGAACACACAACAGCCCACCCCGATTTTTGGGCAAATCCTAAAAAAGCAGAAGACCTGCTAAAGGAGATTAAAATCAACAAAATTTGGATTGGCGCCTTTGAAGATGCCTGGAAAGCCTATGAAGATGCCGCAGTAATGCGCGAGTTTTTCGAGGCTAGCGAAGCCACCGAACCCGAGCTGAAAGAAAGCTACAATAAAGCCCTAGCCGCTATTGATAATCTCGAGTTCAGGGCGACCCTAACCGAGCATGAAGACCAACTAAGCGCAGTGCTCGAAATTAACGCCGGCGCTGGTGGAACCGAAAGCTGTGACTGGGCATCTATGCTATTACGCATGTACGTAATGTGGGCGGAAAGTCATGGATATAAGATTAAAGAAATTGAAAGAACCGATGATGATGTTGCCGGTATTCGCTCTGTATCTTTGGAAATTGACGGCGAGTTTGTTTACGGATATTTGAAAGGCGAAAACGGCGTGCATAGATTGGTAAGAATATCTCCATTCAACGCTCAGGGCAAACGTCAAACCTCGTTTGCCTCAGTATTTGTATACCCAATGGCCGATGATACCATCGTTATCAATATCCCGGCTGGTGAACTTGAATGGGATACCTTCCGATCAAGCGGCGCAGGTGGGCAAAATGTAAACAAGGTTGAAACGGCTGTAAGGTTAAGGCACATCCCAACAGGTATTGTAGTTGCCTGCCAGGTAACCCGTTCACAACATGAAAACCGTGATATGGCCCTGCAAATGCTTAAATCCAAGCTATACGAAATTGAAATTCAGAAGCGAAACGAGGCACGCGATAAACTGGAAGGCACCAAACGCAAAAACGAATGGGGCTCGCAAATAAGGAATTATGTGTTACACCCTTATAAACTTATAAAAGACAACCGCTCAGGTTATGAAACTTCAAACATTCAACCCGTGTTGGATGGCGATTTGGATGATTTCATTAAAGCCTACCTTTTACAAGCAACTAAAAAGGTGTAGGGGCATTTTATCCACAACCTTTTCACAACCTATTTCAAAGCACTTAAAACTGTTATTTTGCAGCCGTTCCCCAACCCAATTCCTCAGTAGAAAATGGATATTTCAGTTTTTATTAGTGATTTACTTTTTGAGCACGACTGTGTAATAGTTCCCGGCTTTGGCGGCTTTATCTGTAATTACCGCCCGGCTGAGATTCATCCTGTATTACATTATATCAATCCACCTTCAAAGTCAGTTTCATTCAACGTTAACCTGAGTTCTAATGACGGCTTGTTGATTAACTACATAGCTAAAGCGGGTAATCTCTCCTTCTACGAAGCTCAGGACCTTGTAAGCAATTGGGTGGATGCATCAAAAAGCCTCCTCAAAAAAAACGAGACACTTGTTTTAAAAAAGGTTGGAAGAATATTCAGCGATATTGAAGGCAACGTTCAATTTGCTCCCGATGATTCAGTAAACTATTTAAAATCTTCTTTTGCCTTAAAACCTATCACCGTTCAGCCCGTGTTACGCGGTAAAGAGGTTGATTTTACCGAAAAGTTTGTTCAGGAAACCAAGAAGAACAACATACCGCAACGCAGTGTTTGGAAAATTGCCGCAGTAATAGTTTTAATAATGGGTGTCGGCGCATTAATACAAATGATGCGCATGGGTATTGAAGTAAGGCCATTAAGTTTAAATGAAGCAAGCGTTTTCAGCTTCTTCACTCACTTTACCGGGCATCATGAAGATTCAATGACTCCGCTGCCCGTTGAGGTTGAAAAGTCCGCTCCTATTGAAACGCCCAAAACAGAAACGCCCGAGGTAACTCCGGTTAATGTAGAAAACAAACCGGTTGTACAACCTGCTTCAGTTCAAACTCAAAATGAACACGGCTACTTCATTATCATCGGCGCTTTTTCCGAAAGTAAAAATGCCGAAAACGCCAAAGCACAATTACAAAGCCGTTTCCCTAATGCCACTATTTTTAGCGATAAGTCTGGCAGATTAACAAGGGTTGGATACTCTGCTGGCAACGACAGTCATTCTGCACAACAACAATTGCGCACTGTACAAACCGATAATCCCGGTTATTGGTTATTGAAGAAATAAGCTCTAATGTTTTCTCACAGGGCGTTTTAGTAACGGCAGGTTTACATACTTAGCCGCACTATCAGCAAGGTTCGCGCCTTCATCCGTAAAGTTCCAGGTAAACAAATATTTGATAGGATGGTCGGCTTGTATGCTTTTAATAGCCTCCATCCCAACCTTTGTAGCAAGCCCCTTCTTTCTGAATTCTGGTAACACAAGTGCTGAGCACAAATACAGTGCTTCATACTTTTCATTCAACGGAGTCTTATTCAGCAACTCTGTTTCCGAAATCTCTTCTGCAACAAACTTGTTCATCAAATCGATGGTTGTGGGTATCAACAAAATCCAAACCACAGGCCCATCATCTTCAACATGTTCGGAAAGCGTTGCCGGATGGATTTTTTCTAACCGCTCCATCACTTTCTCGTCAACATCTAACTGTGCCGGGTCATTATGCACGGCAAACACATCTTCAGCTAGCTGTATCATTCTTTCAAAATTCGAGAGTGCCATTTTGCTAATTATTAAAACAAAGTTATTGAACTAAAACAAAAAAGCCCTGATGCTATCAGAGCTTTCCCATATCATAAAGTTATGGTTATTTAGAACATCACAGGACAGTGCCCTGGGCGTGGTTTTTGCTTATTAGCAACAGTATAAATTATCGCAATTTCAGGCGCACCCACAGTATGAGATGCCGGCAACAGTTTCGACACGTTTATGTCGTAACTTAATCCACAGCTAAAACCTTTAAAATCTATTCTTGTGCTGGCAATAATGGCGTCAAATACCCCCCGGTACTGAACCCCAAAATGTATAGCGGTATTGCTTGTTCTTGCATCGCTGCCCAAAGCCGTTTTAAAATTGCATCCCAAATCAAATTCCTTCGAAGGTCCTTGAACCAACACTAAAAAGTTTGGCATAATGGTAAATCTGCCTCCCAACGGTATCGCAGCACCGCCGTGTATAGTTTCCTTAATGTAAAGTCTTTCGCCACCCAATCCACTAACATCTTGTCCGCTTGGCATAAACGAAATATTAGGCTGATTAACGTGATCAATCCCGAAACCCAAATAAATATTAGTTCCGCCTTTAACCATGCCACTATACAAAAGCCCTGCTCCCGCATCCCCAAATATCACTTTCGACCTTCCAAAAGTTTCCCGCTGTCCGTTAGGGTTAACCGTTCCCGTAGTCGGGTCATATTGCGAATCAAAAGTGGCTAACGATGGGTCAATACTTTTCATGTTGAAAGAACCCTGAAGGCCTGCCGATATTTGATGATCGCCCCTCTTATCAAGCATAATATGATAGGCAGCCGTTAAACTAACCCTATCCGTGTTCAGGTGAATAGCACCAGCCTGGTCAGCCTCAAATGAAATCCCTATACCCGCAAAACTGTTGAATCGTGTTACCTTACCAATAGCCATATCAACACCACCGGCAAACGTGCGGTAAGTGTTATTATCGCTCGAAACCGTAGGCCATTGTGTTCTGAAATTGGCATAAGCCCTGTAATCGCCGCCATTATCAAGGCCGGCAAGTGCTGGGTTCAACATTAAAGGCGAAGAGTTATATTGCGAGAAGTGCACATCCTGAGCCTCCACCCTGGCAAAAGCCAGAATTGTTACTACACCCAAAATTCCTTTAAGTAAAGACCTTACCATAATTCTCATCTTGCTAGGGTTACGTTACCCTGTCCGGTAACAATATTTCCGTTTATACACTGTATTTCATAGGTGTATACGTAAACATCAGGATTTAGTTTCTTCCCCTGGCGGTCGGTTCCGTCCCATCCAAATTGAGGGCTATTCGGAACTCCATCCATTGCGTTAAACACTAAGGTACCCAATCTATCCCACACTCTGAAATAATTTATCTTCGTTGCCGCCAGTCCCCTTATCATAAAGACGTCATTTAAGCCATCTCCGTTGGGTGTAAACGTATTAGGGGCGTAAATGATGCCACTTCCGCAATTATTTAACACATCAATGGTTACCGAGGCTGAATTCGAACAGCTTATCCCATTTCGGGTATAGAAAATGGTAGCCGTATAGGTGGTAGTTACATTAGGATAAGCAATCGGACCAGGGCAATTGCTACAGGTCAAGGCAGTATCTGGTGTCCATAGTATACTATCAATTTGCCCCTCAATTTGCGAGCTTATGTTCGATTTTAACCCCACCACAATCCGCTCCGGTGTAACACTTAATGTAATAGGAACTGGCTGTATTACCTCCACCTTAAATGAATCGCTTACTGCGGCACATGTTCCATTCTTTACACTCACGGTATATGTAACATCCCCCAAAGGGCTAATGTTCGCACCTGCCAAATTCGAGCTGTCTACCCAAATATTATTCTCCCAGTTTACATGATTAAATACACCGCTTAAATGGTAGTCTATTGATGTCCCATAGCAAATCGTAGTATCGTTAGGGTTGAGAATAAGCGTTGACAAAGAATCCGTGCTAACGCTTTGAACAATTGTATCTGTACACCCATTCACATCCGTCACCACAAGCCGCACATCATGTGTCCCAGCGGGAAATTGAAACGTAGTATTACAATTATTATCAGTTACAGGGTTTGGCGCCCCCACCCAAAATAGCCATTGGCACGAGGCAAGAGCACCACCAATGCCACTACTCGTACCTTCCAAAGGTGTTAGTTCGCTCTCACAAGCCTTTGTCCAATTAAAGCTGGCCTGCGGAATTTTATTAACCGTTTCAACAATCGCCATCGAATCGCTGCAATTATTCTGATCTATCACAATCAATGAAATAGTGTAATGATGATTAAACGGCGAAACATAACTATGACAAGGCGGGCTGCTCAATGAGGAACCGGAATTATCTCCATAATGCCACAGCCAGTTAGTAATTTGCACGCTGCTGGTAGATAAGTCTGTCAAGCAAATCTGCTCATTGGTGCAAATAACCGTATCACTTATTGAGAAGTTAGCAACCGGCAAGGCAAAAACCCATACCGGTTTAACAATAGTATCCGAACACCCAAGGTTATCATTCTCAATTAAAGTGATATTGTAATTACCGGCAACGGGATAGGTGTAGCAATTGTCCGGGCCGTTAACAGAATGCCCATCGCCAAAGTCATACCAATAACCAATAATGCTGTCGTCGGCTCTGTGGTCGGTATCCCTAACACAAACCTGGCTTCCAAAACAAAACGTGTGCGCCACTTCAAAATTAGCGGCAGGCGCAGGCATAATATTAATAAGATTAGGGTATGATTGTTGCGATACACATCCAAGGCTATTTTTCACTAAAACCGATACGTTTTGAGTGCTAGGCGAGCAGGTCGGTGAAGTATAGGTAGCACTAATGGAGTTCACCATGCATCTGTTATATGATTGCAGGCCTATACATCCCCAATCTATCACCACCGAATCAATAGTCCCAGAACCAGCCTGCGAGTTGCACCGCGCCCCAACCGATAAAGGCAAACAGCCGGCAGTGTGCGCAAATGTAAAATCGACAACAGGGTTTGCTGCCACAGTAATATTGCATTGCTGGTATGAACACGTATCTCCATTTTGATTTACACTTAGTAGTCTCAGGCAGTAGCATCCTGGCGTTGCAATAACATGCGTAAAATTGGCATCGGTGTTATTAGTTGTATCAAAAACAGCGGCTCCCGAACAAGTAGTAATATACCACGACCTCGCAACAATTTGCGAAACAGAAACCTCATTTGCCGTTGCCGACAAAATAACTGGAGAGCACACAGAACCATTTTGCAACAAAAAACCGCACGAGGTAATTTGCCCATAGCAATTACCGCCTGTTATTAAAAATATGTAAAGAAGCAATCTCTGTAATCCGGTTTTCAATGCCTTTTCTTTTCCACTACATGGCAAAATCAGTAATTAATGTGCCTAAAACAATACTTAATGCAGTGCTTTTCAGGTAATTCTCGGTAATAGCAAACATAATTAACTGCTCAATAAAAAGGAAATCACAACAAGGTTGTCTAAACTTCAATATAGCAAGATGAACCGAAATAAACAATACAACCTATCTTCGAATTATTGAATGAAGATAAACCGTTAAATATTAAGCCTGATGAAATACGGAATTGCTGTTTTGAGTGTCATTGCAATCAGAAAAGAGATGTCGCACCGCAGCGAGTTAATCTCTCAACTTCTGTTTGGCGAAACCTATGAAATATTACAAAAGCAAGGTAGCTGGCTTAGAATAAAATGCACTTACGATGATTACGAAGGCTGGATTGATGAGAACCAAAGCAACGAGCTGGCCGAGCGCGACTACCTCAATATTTCCGGCAATGATGCTGGCCTTGCGCTTGACCTGGTTAACAGTGCAACATCCAGCAATTACGCTGTGCCCGTTTTAGCCGGTAGCAGCCTCCCGTTTTTCGATGGAATGAATTTTAAAATTGCGAAAGAGAAGTTTATCTACAACGGACAGGCTATACAATCTGATGCTAAAAACGCCGCTGTGTTTGAACGGGTAGCACTTCGCTATGTAAATGCTCCTTACCTCTGGGGCGGGCGCTCGCCTTTTGGCCTCGATTGCTCAGGCTTTACCCAGGTAGTATTTAAATTTGTGGGTATACCTTTGCTGCGCGATGCGTATCAACAAGCAGGCCAGGGCTCAACCGTTAATTTTATCGAAGAAGCCCAACCCGGTGACCTGGCGTTTTTCGCTAACGAAGAAGGCCATATCACTCATGTAGGTATAATCCTAAAAGATAGTAAAATCATACACGCTTCAGGTAAAGTTCGTATCGATAAGATTGACCATTTTGGAATATATAATGCCGATGCCAAAAAATACTCGCACAACTTAAAAATCATAAAACGTATTTTTTAAAATGAAAAAGAAGGTGGTAGTGCTTACCGGTGCCGGTATTAGTGCCGAAAGCGGTATAAGAACCTTTCGAGATTCAAACGGATTGTGGGAAGAGCACCGGATTGAAGACGTAGCCTCTCCCGAAGGATGGCACCGGAACCAGGAACTTGTTTTGGATTTTTACAACCAACGCCGAAGGCAGGTTTTAGAATGCAAACCTAATCGTGCCCACATCGCCCTCGCCGAACTTGAACAGAAATATGATGTTTCTATTATTACACAAAACGTAGATAATTTGCACGAAGCAGGCGGCTCTACTCAGGTAGTTCACCTACACGGCGAGTTATTGAAAGCCCGTAGTACTAAAGATGAAAATCTGATTTACGATTGGCCCAGGGATATTTTGACCGGCGATACCTGCGAAAAAGGTTCGCAGCTACGCCCTCATATAGTTTGGTTCGGCGAAGCCGTACCTAAAATGGATGAAGCTATACCATTGGTAATGAAGGCAGATGTTTTTATTGTTATCGGCACCTCAATGGTAGTTTACCCTGCCGCTGGCTTGATTAATTATGCCCAATACGAAATACCCAAATGGCTGATTGACCCCAACGATATGCCCCTACCCCGAATACCCAACCTAAAATTCATTAACCAAAGGGCAACAGTGGGTGTTGATTATTTGGTAAAGCAATTATTAGAACAAGCTTGACCCGAACTTGAATTTATGCTAAAGGCCACCTTTCAAAAATATCAGCTTCAATTTAAGTTCAATGCACTTACTTCCAGGGGTGGCATGCAGTTCAAAAATGGCTATTACCTGTTTATTAGCGATGGTCAATATACCGGCATCGGCGAGTGTAGTTTCATTGAGGGTCTTAGCATAGATAACCTTCAAAACTATGAACAAACCTTACAGTCATTGTGCAAACATATTGAAAGCGAAACCACTGACTCGAAGCCAGACTTAACAAATTATCCCTCCATCCAATTTGGCTACGAAATGGCGCTCCTTGATGTAAAAGTAAAAGGAAGTAAGATTCTATTTGATAGTGCTTTCACACGTGGTAAATCGCAAATCCCCATCAATGGCCTTATTTGGATGGGCGGTCGTGATTTTATGCTACAACAAATCAATCAAAAGCTGAATGAGGGATTTAAGTGCATTAAAATAAAAATCGGCGCTATAAATTTTGACGAAGAGTTAATGTTGCTGGAATTTATCCGTCAAAAATTTCCGGTCGATATAATTGAAATTCGCCTCGATGCCAATGGAGCCTTTAATAACAATAACGTTTTTGAAAAGCTTGAAAAACTAAGCCGCTTCCAAATTCATTCCATCGAGCAACCCGTTAAACAAGGGCAGTTGGAGTTAATGAAAAAAGTATGTGCCCTATCGCCCATACCCGTAGCTTTGGATGAAGAATTAATTGATTTAAAAGAAGTAAGTAAAAGGGAACTGCTTCAATTGGTCAGGCCCCAATACATCATTTTAAAACCAAGCTTGTTAGGCGGATTCGCCGTTTGCAATGATTGGATAAATTTAGCCCTTGAACAAAGCATCGGTTGGTGGGCCACCAGCGCTTTAGAATCAAATATTGGTTTAAGCGCCATTGCACAATGGGTATTTACCAAAAGTGAAACAATTGTTCAGGGATTAGGCACCGGTGGCCTTTACACCGGTAATGTCTCCTCCCCTCTTTATATCAATCAAGGCCATTTGGGTTATAATCCCGAATTATCCTGGGGAACTGTTTAAACGTAATTTGCCAATGTTCGAAATAGATTTCTTTTCTCAAAGCGAGCAAGCCATCATAACCCTGGCACGTGAAAAGTTACGTCAGGATGTCGAAGATTGGGAAAAACAAATCTGGCAGTTTATTATTGATTGGTATAACCCCTCAATAACTACAATACAAATATTCACCTCAGGTTCAACCGGTACGCCAAAGCAAATTACCCATTCCAAATTAGCTATGCTTAATAGCGCAGCCGCTACGTGTACAGCACTTAATTTAAAGCCGGGTAATAGGGCCTTACTTTGTTTGCCCATAAACAAAATTGCAGGTATAATGATGGCGGTACGAAGCATTCATAACAAAATGAAACTGGTTTGCATTAAACCTTCCACAACACCTTTTGCCGCCTTACCCGAAACTCTAAATATTGATTTCGCCGCATTTACCCCTATGCAGTTTTACGAGGTAATTGCAAATCGCACCAGCTATAACAGGGCCAATAAAATGGGTAAAATCATTTTGGGTGGTGAAGATTTGCGCCTTGAATCAATTCACTTCATTCGTGAGCTGAAAAGCGAAGTTTATACAACCTTTGGCATGACCGAAACCATTAGCCACATCGCCTTAAAAAGAATTAACGGCGATAACCCCGAAGCCAGCTTCAAAATACTTCCTGGTATTCATATTACAGTGGATGATAGAAGTTGCTTGGTTATTGATGCTCCTCAACTAGGTCAACCACATCTTGTTACCAATGATGTAATTAATCTCGTCGGTAATAACGAATTTCACTGGCTTGGCCGCGCCGATAACGTAATAAACAGCGGTGGGGTTAAAATATATCCCGAAGAAATTGAAAGGCAACTTTTAAAGGAAGTATATACTCCTTACTTCATCGCTTCATTACCCGACTCCAAAACCGGCGAACGGGTGGTTTTAGCCATGGAAACCGACAATTTAAGTGAAACCGAAAAAGGTAGGCTTACCTCAATTTTTGGCAATTTAGAAAAGCTAAATCGCCCCAAACAGGTTCTCTTAATCCCCCGGTTTATTACAACCGAAAACGGAAAACTAAAACGAAAAGAAAGCCTTTTAAACTGCATTGAAACAATTGAGTTTTCTTACAAGGAATAACTACTTCAAAACCTCGGCAAGTTTCTTCTCTAAATCATCGCCATACAAATTGCGGGCTAGTATTTTTCCATCTTTATCTAACAGCAGATTGGCCGGAATGGCTCTTATACCATAAGTTTTAGCAGCCCCATTGCCCCATCCCTTTAAGTCCGATACATGATTCCAGGTAAGTTTATCTTTTGCTATTGCCTCTTCCCATTTATCTTTCTTGCTGTCAAGGCTTACCCCCAAAATATCAAATTTAGACGAATGAAACTTAGCATAAGCGGCCACAATATTCGGGTTCTCTCTCCTGCATGGCCCGCACCAACTTGCCCAGAAATCAAGAAAAATAAACTTGCCACGCAGCGAAGATAAAGCTACCGGTTTCCCATCTCTGTCATTCATCGTAAAATCAGGCGCCATTTGTCCAACCGAAGTCTTCCTCACCGCATCAATTACCTCAGCTATTAGCTTACCCGATTTCGATTGTTTAATAGTAGAATCAAGCAAATTATAAACAGGCTCAAGCACCTCCAACTTAGGTTGAACTAACAATGTCCGGCTAATAATATAAGCCGAGCCATAAGAACGGTTATGCGCCTTCACAAATGCCGGCACCATGGTTTGAAGAATTGAGTCATATTGATCATAAACTTTTCCCAGGCTATCTTTTACCGCCTTATCGCTAGTTGCGCTATAAGCTTTGCCAAGTGCATTGGTCGCCGAATCAATACTTGCCGTAAGTTTTCCAAAAGCATTATAATCATCTTGCGCTACCGAGCCGGAAGCTATCGCATTATCAAACGAATCTGCTTTAGCAGTAAACTGCATCTTTGCATTTTCAATCAGCACTGTGGTTCGGTCATCATTCCTACCATCAATAAAGCAGGTATAAGCGCTCATTCCTTCCTCCGCTGGTATTTTACCACTAAACTTAAAAGCACCTTTCACTATCTGCGCAGTGTCATAAACTTTATCATCACCCACGCGATGAAGAAATATCATTCTCCCTGTGTCAATACCCGAAATGTTACCGGTTACAGTAAATGTAGAATCATTGCCATAAGCACCGGCCTCATAGCGTGGCTTGTGATTGCATGATGCCAGAAGTAAAATTGTTAATACCGAAAGTAGTGCAAAGCGCATGTTCATAGTTTAAGGCACTAAATTAATATTTTACCCATCTTAGCGTGCGCCTCATATATTGCAAACAATTTAAAAGGATATTTATGAATCGAATACTACCAGCTGCGATGGTATTGGCAATGCTCACGGCTTGCAACCAAAAACCAACCACCGACAAATCGATCGAAAACCTTACCGCCAAAGTTCAGGAGCTAAAGGATAAATACAGGCCCGGCCTTGGGGATTTCATGGTTGGCATACAACTGCATCACAGCAAATTATGGTTTGCTGGTATCAACAATAACTGGAAACTTGCTGAGTATGAGATTGGCGAAATCAAAGAATCGTTTGAAGACATAAAGAATGTTGAAACCGACAGGCCTGAGGTGAAAACCATTGATATGATTCAACCGCCACTTGATAGCCTTGCAGGTGCCATTACTCAAAAAAATGAAGTTGCGTTTAGACAGCAATTTGAATTACTAACAGCTACTTGCAATAAGTGCCACAGAGCCAATAAATTCGAGTTTAACGTAATTACAATTCCGACAGAACCGCCGGTATATAATCAGGATTTCAAGCCACATTCTTTAATGCCGCACTCCTAAAAGAAGCAGTTAGCCCCTATTGTAAGTTCACTGTTTCAAGCCCCTGCCCGGCAGCAAGTAATTCTGCAATGTCAAATACTTTAACCTGTAGTTTGTCTTTCGCTTTAACCCCATCAGTTAGCATGGTACTGCAGAACGGGCAAGCTGATGCTACAATTTGGGCATTGGTTTCCAAAGCCTGTTCAACGCGCTCAATGTTAATGCGCTTATCTCCTTTCTCATCCTCTTTAAACATTTGTGCTCCACCCGCACCACAACAAAGGCCCTTGGTTTTGCAGCTTTTCATTTCCACCAATTCAGCATCTAACTCTTCCAAAACTTTACGTGGAGCTTCGTAAATCTCATTGGCACGACCTAAATAGCAAGAGTCATGATACGTTATTTTCTTCCCCTTAAAAGTTTCGGTATCTGTAATCTTTATTTTACCCTCATCAATCAACTTCTGAAGGAATGTTGAATGGTGTAGTACCTCATAATTCCCACCTAACGATGGGTATTCATTCTTCAAAATATTAAAACAATGCGGGCATGTAGTAACAATCTTTTTAACCGAATAACCGTTTAACACGTCGATATTCTGCAACGCCAACATCTGGAAAACAAATTCGTTTCCTGCGCGTTTGGCAGGGTCACCGGTGCAGCTTTCCTCTTTGCCCAATACGGCAAATTTTATGTTAAGGTGGTTCAGTATCTTTACAAACGAACGCGTTACTTTTTGCGCTCTTTGGTCAAAACTACCGGCGCAGCCCACCCAAAAAAGCACCTCTGGCGTTTGGCCGCTGGCCGCCATATCTGCCATTGTAGGAACATTCAATTCTGCCATTTTATTCGTATTTCAATTGTCTAATTTCTAATTATCTCTTATTAAGCTTTCTCCCAATTCAATCTATCTTGCTGGCTAAACTGCCATGGGGCTCCGTTGTTTTCCATATTGGCAAACATACCGGTCCACTCATTCGGTGCGTTACTTTCTTCCATCACCAGGTTTCTTCTAAGCTGCACAATAATTTCGAGCGGGCTAATCATTACAGGGCACTCTTCAACGCAAGCATTGCAAGTGGTACAAGCCCTTAATTCTTCAACCGAGATGTACCCATTTTCAATCAACGATTTTCCGTCTTCTTTCCAAACGCCACCATTCGCTTCCATCGATCTTCCAACTTCTTCTAACCGGTCGCGGGTATCCATCATTATTTTGCGCGGGCTAAGCTTTTTGCCTGTAATATTTGCCGGGCAAGCGGCGCTGCATCTTCCACATTCAGTACAGGTATAAGCATCTAAAAGGTTCTTCCAGGTTAAATCAAACACATCCTTAGCGCCAAATTTAATTGGTTCATTACTCACCTCCGCCGGTGCAGCCTCGGGGTTCATCATCAGCTTTATTTCCTTCGTAATTTCCGGCATATTAGGTATATACCCCTTCGGCGTTAACCGGCCGAAATAAGTATTCGGGAATGCCAGGATAATATGCAGGTGCTTCGAATAAGGCAGGTACACCAAAAATCCAAGCACACCAATAATATGTCCCCACCAACCTACTTTCTCAATTACCTCTATTACAGTGGTGTTAAATCCACTAATAAGTGGGGCTAACCAACCGCTCACTAAAAAACCATACTCACCATGTGCAAGCGCCATATCGCCGGTGTTCATACTAAATATGCAGGTAAGAAGGTACAACTCTGCCAATAATATTATGGTAGCATCCTTTATAGGCCAGCCTTTTAACTCCGGCTTATTCAAGCGCGGAACTCTCAGTATCCATCTTCTAACAAGGAATGCAATTGTTGCAAACAATACAAACAACGACGCTACTTCAATAAACGAAACAGTAAAAACATAAAACCCACGTAAGAATGGAATATTTTCAACCGCATGGTAAATACGGCGATGCCCACCGGTGAACCCGTCAATAAAAACCTCAATTAATTCTATTTGGGTAATTACAAAACCAACATAAATAAACACGTGCAAAATGGCCGGTTTAATGTTCTTAAACATCTTCTTTTGTCCAAGGGCCACCAATAGCAAATTGCTCCATCTCTGTGAAGGATTATCCGAGTAATTGGCCTTCTTCCCCAGCATAATATTTCTATAAACGCGGCGGTATCCTTTAAAGGCAAAAAAGCCGGCAACTCCACAAAGGGCAATAAAAAGTACAGTCTGTAAAATCGTTATCATAAGTTGAAAATGAGCGGGGGCTAAAATACATTTTGTTCAGGAAAAACAGCTAAACTTGTAGTAGTACTTAAAAAAAATCTATGGGCTGTAAATTCTACCTCTTAATTATACTTGGTTTATCCCTGTTTTCGGCATCTGCACAATCAGGTAGTAAGCTCGATAAGCGTTTATTAAACCTCCTTAAACAGGGTAAAATTGACGACGGAAACGTTGCCCTTTTGGTAAAAGGCGATCTCAATAAAATCAAAGCGCTCACCAAGCAAATGGGCGGTGATTTCAAATATGGTTACGGAAGCGTTGCCTCAGTTGCCATCCCCAAAAATAAGGTAATTGCTTTCTCTAACGATATTTCTATTAAGAAAATTGAAAGCACCAGGTTCCCGGGAGTTGCTTTAATGGACACCGCTCGTATTCGTAACAATATAGATCTTGCACAGGCGGGCGCCGCTCCATTACAGGATAGCCTTTTGGGTAAAAATGTAATTGTTGGCATTATTGATGGTGGTATTTACTGGCAACATCAGGATTTTAAAAATGCCGATGGCAGCACTCGCATATTATACATCTGGGACCAAATAGTAACTGCCGGCGTAGCTCCTCTTCCCTATAATTATGGAACCGAATGGAACTCTACCGAAATTAACCAGGGCACCTGTACCGAGATTGAAGCTTACGGACAAAACAATTGTGCATCCGATTTTGGCCATGGAACCTGTGTAGCCGGAATAGCTTCCGGTAATGGTTCCTCATGGCAAAATGATTCAACATTACGGGGTGTTTATACAGGTGTTGCGCCTCAAAGCAATTTGATAGTGGTTGATATTGGAACTAGCGGTGCATGTATGCCTACCACACTCAATTTCTTAAGCCAGATTGCAGATGCAGTTGATTACATTTTCAAAAAGGCCGATGCCCTTGGTATGCCTTGCGTTATCAATATTAGCCAGGGCACTTATTACGGCTCGCACGATGGCAAGGATATTACTTCCGAAATTATTGACAGCCTGCTTAGCCAGCGCAATGGGCGCTGCGTTGTAGCAGCAGCAGGCAATGCCGGTAATATTCCTTTTCACCTGGGTTATACCTTATCTCCCGACACTGCTAATCCAACTTACACACTCTTTAAATACAACAGCAGCGGGTATGTTTACTTTGACCTTTGGGCCGATACGTCAAACTTTAATAGCGCTTGGTTTACTTTCGGGGTAACTGATAATGTTGGAACCCCTTTGGGAAGTTTACGCTACATGAACGTTCTTAACGACTTTCAGGCCATATTTAATGGCCCCCCATACGCTACCATTAACAACAACGTGATGAACGGCACCTTAAGTTTGGGCCTGGTAGCGGTAACTGTAACATTAGATGAAGCTCGTTATCATATCGAGTTTGAAATGGACTTCCCCACTAACACACAGGACCTGTTTACTCTTCAAACTTACGGAACCGGGCGTTTAGACCTGTGGGCCAGCAAAGCCTTAATGGGAACATCAGATATGATTACCTTAGTAACAGCCCCACCTAGCGATACTATGATTTTATCTCCCAATTATCAAAACCCCGACTTTGATAAAACAATGGTTTCATCATGGCAGAACAGCGATAAGGTTATAACCGTGGGCAATTACTCCAACCGAGCGGGATATTACGATATTGATTCTGCTTACATCGACCTTACAGCCCCTAACTATGGCGAAGTGGTGGGTAAAAGATATCTCACCTCCAGCTTTGGCCCTACGCGCGATAACCGGGTAAAACCTGATATAATTGCTACCGGCAGTACCATTCTTTGCACCGGCGATTCCAACAATATTATTGCCACAATAAACGGCGGAAACCGGTTTAAAGTAGCTTGGGGAGGCAAGGATTTAAGAAACGGTGGAACCTCAATGTCATCTCCAATTGTTGCCGGTATTGCGGCTTTGTATTTTCAAAAACGCCCAACAGCAACTTACGATGAAATAAAGAAAGCCCTTATCTGCACCGCGGTTACCGATAGTTTTACCGGGCAAACGCCTAACGGCGGCTATGGATATGGTAAAGTAAATGCCTTTCAGGCGCTTGCACATGCCGGTTGCATAGTTTATGGCGCAACCGATACCAGTTGTATAAATTACAACCCTTTGGCCACTATTGATACCGGTGGCTGCAATGCCAAAATTTATGGTGTTTTGGATACCGCATGTATTAATTATACCCCCTTAGCAAATACCAGCTCTGGGGCTTGCACCGCCAAGGTTTATGGATGCACCGATTCAACCGCTGCCAACTACGACTCACTGGCAAACGTAAGCACCGGTAATTGCATTTACACCTCTATTGCCAATATCCCCGGTGCTTCAATTACATTAACTGCAATGCCAAATCCTTTTTCTAACCAGGTTACGTTTAGTATTTTAAACAACGGTTACAATTTCAAACTCGGCACTATCGAAATAAACAATGCTTTGGGTGAGAAGGTTGACTTAATTACCATTGGCTCTAATACAACATCTTATGTTTACGATAGCCATAAACTTGCCGGAGGAATTTATTTTTACCTGCTTAAATTAGATAATAGAGTCGTAAAATCAGGTAAACTTGTGGCGCAATAACCAAACCGAAATGAAGAAAGTTTTAATTTTAGATAACGAGGCCATTCAGCAAAAAACCATTCGCATAGCGTATCAGATTGTTGAAGATAACTACGACGAGGACGAGTTGGTAATAATTGGTATTAAACCAAACGGCTTTCAATACGCCCAGCAACTAAAAAAATAAATCGACGCTATAGATGGAGTAAAGGTTACGCTGATTGAACTTGAATTCAACAAAACCAAGCCTCTCGAAACCACTATCAAACTTGAGCTAGGGAAGAAAACACTGGATAATAAAACCGTAATTATTGTTGATGACGTAGCCAACACCGGTAAAACTTTATACTACGCTCTCAAACCCGTGATGGAATTTTCACCTAAAAAAGTGCAGGCCGTTGTACTGGTGGATAGGCAACATAAACTATTTCCCGTGTCCCCAGATTTTGTTGGGTTATCTCTATCCACAACTCTTCAGGAGCATATCATTGTTGAGTTTGATGCTAAGGGCGCCGGTGCCGCTTACCTTAGTTAGATTGAAGTTGGGTTATTAATTCCTCTATCTTTTGCTTCATCGGGTTGAAAGTCATATCTGCACGATTGTAAAAAGGCATTCTCTCTTCCAGCTTGTCATGTATAAATGCTTTTAATCCTTCGTCATCCAGCCCTTTAAGTAAGGGCCTTTCATCAAGGTTGGTAGTTTTTAACCTGCTAAATATAGCGCCTTCTTCAAGTTGCAAAAACACTACTACTCCCCTTCCTTTCATCAAACCAAGGTTGTCAAAATAACAAGGCGTTCCTCCTCCGGTTGATATTACAGCCTCAGCGTTAGTTAAACTACGTAACGCATCACTTTCCGCCTGCCTGAAGAAATCCATCCCCTTAACTTCTATCAGCTCTTTTATGCTTTTTACTTGGTGCTTTGAAATAACCACATCATCAATATCTACAAATTCAACTTTCAATTTTGCCGCCAGCTTCCTTCCAAAAGTGGTTTTACCCGAACCCATAAAGCCGATAAGGAATATAAGAGGCACTTGCTTTGGTTTAGTTTTAAATGAGGTTATCTCACACTTACCCTCGGGTCAATTAACGAGTAAAGTATATCGGTAAAAATATTCATCACCACAAAAATAAAGGCAACCAACAGAACGGAGCCCATCACAACCGGAAAATCGAACGACAGCAACGAATCAATAGTTTGCAAGCCTAGTCCTTTGTAGTCAAACACCTTTTCAATAAAAAATGCACCGGTAAGTACTGCAGCAAGCCAACCCGATATGGAAGTAACAACCGGATTCATGGCATTACGCAATGCATGTTTAAATGTAACCTTAAAAAAACTCAATCCTTTGGCCCTTGCAGTTCTTATATAATCCTGGTTCAAAACATCCAGCATAGCGCTGCGGGTAAGCTGGGTTATAATGGCAATTGGCCTAATACCTAATGCTATCATTGGTAGCCATAGGTTCTTCCAAATGGTAACTATATCGCCGTTATAATTTAAGTCTTGCAGCGAGCCCCTAACATTTAAGCCAGTCCAGTCGCGCAGGTAATAACCAAAAATAGTTGCCAGAAGTATGCCCGAAAAATACGATGGCTGAGACACCCCAAAAGTTGAAACAACCAAAATTGCATTATCCCAAAACGAGTATTGTTTTATAGCCGCCAATACACCTAAAACTATACCAATTATAGAAGCCAATAACATTGCCGATACAGCAAGTATAAAAGTCGCATAAATTTTCTCACCCAGTACCTCGCTTACTTTCCTTCGGGTTTGAAAGGATTTTCCCAGGTACGGGATTTTGACCACAACCGATGTTGCACCAACAGTAAACAGACTTGCATACTTAACTTGATCATGGCTTAAATAAGTGGTTGAATTGTTATCATTCAACTTATTCAACGAAATCGGCGATAAGTCATTAAAGTAAAGCGCCAACCGGTCGTACCATGGCAAATTGAGCCTGAATTCCCTTTCAATAGCCGCAACCGAAGCAGCATCTGCGCGCTGTCCTAAAGTCATTCGCGCCGAGTTTACCGGCAAAACATTAAACAACAGGAAGATAAGCACAATAACTCCTACCATAACCAACAGGCCATTCAACAGTCGCTTGGTTATAAATTTCAGGAGTTCCATTCTCTATAAGCTGTTTCGCCGTTATGGCATTAAGGCACCAACAATAAACTCCACTCTTAATAGCAATGCTTCCTACTTCTTCGAAAAATAAGCCGTATTCAACACATCAAAAGTAGGCAAATGCCTATAGTGCCATTTATTAATTACAACTCCATGCTTAAACAATACTAAGCCAGGGTTTGAGCGGATAATAGTTTTAAGCGGGGTCTCATCAGCCACATAAAATGGATAAGCAGTATTGTATTTATGCCTAAAGTCATCCATCTTACCGTTGTCATGTACCACGGCATAAAACTTAATATGCTGTTTATCGCAACCCGCCGCAATATCATTCAAACCTTTAAATGCATCTGTATGCGTTTCATCCATATTAAAAACCACAACCATCAACGAGTAATCCGGATTTGCAAGCAAAGTATCCGTCATATCAGCGCCTTCCTCATTCTCAATACGCAGATTAAGGATTTTAGCGGGTATACCTGGGTCAATAATATTATCCTTCCTGTAGTTGGTATCATACTTGTCGTATTGCACCCTGTTTTTCATTACATCTTCGTAAGTAATAGTCTCCCACTGCTTGGTCGTTTTATTGTGGTATTGCCATTGCATTTCTCTCTTCTCTGGCCTCTTTTCTTTTCTCAAATCAATAATGTCGTTACCAATTTTGTACGGGCGAAAATCAATAACGGGCTCGTTGCTGTAAACATTATATAAGCAGAAAATAAGCGAGCCCAATGCCATAAAGGTGGCCACAGTTCCTCTAAACATATTGCCGAACACAGGACGCACAAACTTTACATTTAGCACCAGTATCAAAATCATTACGTCAAGAATAATATCCTTATAAAAAGTCTCCCATGGCTTTAGTTTAATAAAATCACCAAAGCAACCGCAGTCAGTTACCTTCATTTTATTCTCGGCAAAGTCGCAAAGAAAGAAATGCCCGGTCAACTTACTTACCAAAAACAACACAATAGCTACGCCAAACGCAAAAAAAGCCATGTTCATTCGCCTACCTTGCTTTGAAGGAAAAGCCACCGCAGCAAACAACAAAATTGAGAACGCCGAAAGCAGCATAAACTGCTTGGTAATACAATAACCTGATAAGAAAGTATAGCCGGTTAAGAAGGTGAAGAACAAAGTTAGCAACCAAATAACGCCCGTTGTAAATCGCGGCTTCCAACCTATAATCAGCATCAAGCCTATAAACAACTCAGCCGCTATCATTACAATAGCGAAAAAAGTAGAATAGTTAGCTATATACTCCCACATCGGCCTAAAGCCTTCAGCCCCGAAGGCCTCAAAATACTCACGCATTTTGTAACTGGTCCCCAGCGGGTCAACAGCTTTTACAAACCCAGAAAAAATGAAAAAAGCGCCGACAAAGTCCTGTAAAAAAGTGATGAGAATATTGGGCGTCCGTGCAAAAATAAACCGGATTAAAGCCAACCCGAAAGCCACCGCCGCTACAATTCCGAAAATAGTATATACTGTCATGCCTGCTTATTTTTTATACCGTAAAGTTGATATAACTATACAGATGATGGATGCGTTGTGTTCAATTTTTATCATTCATTTAAC
>CAIOTH010000165.1 GCA_903861145.1 uncultured Bacteroidota bacterium
AACAGCACCGGCTGCATGGTACGTGATTCAGTATTCATTGATGTTTTGGGTTGCGATGGCAAAACCATCTACATGCCAAACACATTTACCCCTAACGGCGATGGATTGAACGATAAGTTTTTTATCCGCACGGCTACGTTAAGCAGCATTAAGTATTTCAGAATTTTTGATGAATGGGGAAATATGGTTTTTGAAACCAATCATTTAGAAGAGGGTTGGGATGGAAGTATAAATGGCAAAGCAGCCGCACAGGCAGTATATGTGTATGTGCTTGAGGGCAAATGCCAAAACGGATATGATGTAATTAAAACAGGAAACGTAACAGCTATCAGGTAATCGATTGCCCGGTGCTAACAGGCCTTAAAACAGATGAACAATTACACCAGGTTTATTAACCGGCCAGGTAAGTTATGTAATAGCGTAAAACAACAAGGCGCCTTTAACCAGGTGCCTTACACCATAGTTTTTTAATCATTGAAACCATTATTTTTTAACTTAAATCAATTATTATGACAATTTCTGAACGCATTAGAAAAATCAGAGAATATCGCGGGTTGAAGCAAGTGACAGTTGCCAACGACATGCATATTACTCAACAGGCCTATAGCTGGCTAGAACGCAAAAGCGGGAACATTAAGGTGGAAACACTGAAACGCTTTTGCGATGTAATGAAGGTAGACCTTCCGTTTTTGGTAGCCAACGAAATACCGGTAACCGATGAGAACATGCAAATGTTCGATAAGCTAAACTATTCGGTAGTTTTTGAAGACTACAAGAAGCTTAAGAACAAGATTAACACCTACGAAGACCTGATACTGCGCAAACAAAACAGCGTAACAGTATAAGGCAGGTCAAACTCCACTTGCCGTTATTGCACGTGGCCTTAGAAAATTGAACACAAAACCGCATTTCTAATTACCAGAATGCGGTTTTGTGTTTTCAGGAACTTAAATGAATTAAGGCGGGTTATTTTTTTCGATAACAACTCTTATCTTCACTAACAGGTAAAATGGCAAGGATGAAAAAGACTTTAGGGTTACTTATGTTTTCGGCGATAATTATGATGATGGCGTCTTCATGCAACAGCAATAAAATTGCATGTCCAACTTATGCCGAAAGTTTCCCTGAAAGCACTAAAAAATCTAAGAAGCCTGAGGCACCTAAAGCTTTGCCTAAAAAAAGCAAGGCAGTGGTAAGTCATAGTATGAAGCCCGGATAGGCTATTAACTCAACTTATCTTCCCCCAAATATGTTCCTTCGAACCTTCCTCTACGTAACGAAGTAAAGGCTGGTGTTCCGGTTTAGAAAGCGAAGGGTCTGTTTCTATCAACTCGTAAGCAGTAGTGCGGGCCGCTTCTAAAATAGTGCCATCTGCAACTAAATCAGCAAGGCGCAAATTAACTGTACCGCTTTGGCGGGTGCCTTCCAAATCGCCGGGCCCGCGTAATTTCAAATCTTCTTCGGCAATGATAAATCCATCGTTGGTTTGGCACATTACCGATATACGTTGTTTGCTTTCGTTCGATAGTTTATGCCCCGTCATTAAAATACAAAAAGATTGTTCTGCGCCACGCCCTACCCGTCCACGTAACTGATGTAATTGCGATAAGCCAAAACGCTCGGCATTTTCAATAATCATTACTGAGGCGTTCGGCACGTTTACCCCTACTTCAATTACAGTAGTTGCCACCATAATATCGGTTTCGCCCCGTACAAATCGCTGCATTTCAAAATCCTTATCGGCCGGTCGCATGCGGCCGTGCACAATACTTACATGGTAGTTGGGCATTGGAAAAGCGCGCGATATGCTTTCATAACCATCCATCAAATGTTTCAAATCCAGCGTTTCGCTTTCCTCAATCAACGGGTAAACAATGTATACCTGCCTGCCCTTTTGTATTTCCTCTTTCAAAAAGCCAAACACACGTAACCGGTCGGCATCGGTGCGGTGTATTGTCCGTATTGGTTTTCTACCCGGAGGCAATTCATCAATTACCGAAACATCTAAATCCCCGTAAATGGTCATAGCAAGTGTGCGCGGTATAGGTGTGGCGGTCATTACCAGTATGTGCGGGGGCTTTTCGTTTTTGTTCCACATTTTGGCGCGTTGCTCAACACCAAAACGGTGTTGCTCGTCAATAACAACCAAGCCCAAATTTTTAAATATTACACCGTCTTCAATTAAAGCATGGGTGCCTATTAAAATATCAATTTTCCCTTCAGCCAGGTTCTCTAGTATAAACTTACGGGCTTTGCCTTTTACGTTACCGGTTAACAATGCTACTTCGAGATTAGCACCGCGCAGGGCTTCCATAATACTTTCGTAATGCTGATTGGCCAAAATTTCGGTAGGGGCCATCATGCAGGCCTGGAAACCATTATCAATGGCCATTAACATGGTAATGAGGGCAACAATTGTTTTGCCACTGCCTACATCGCCCTGTAACAAGCGGTTCATTTGTCTGCCAGAAAGTGTATCTTTTCTAATCTCCTTTAGCACCCGTTTCTGCGCACCGGTTAGTTCAAACTTTAAAAGCTCTTTATAAAACAGGTCGAATTTGTTGTCAATTTTTTCAAAAATAAAGCCCTTTGATATTTTGCCCCGGTTTGATTTTACCTTCAGCATTTGCAACTGAATCAGAAACAACTCTTCAAACTTTAGTCTGCGCGTGGCCTCATGTAACAGCTTTTCATTTTTAGGGAAATGAATATTTAGCATGGCCTGGTATCGTGATATGAGTTTGTATTTGTTCAAAATCTCGGGCGGCATAAACTCGGGCAAGTCTTTCTCTTTAATTTGAAGGAATAGTGTTTGCACCAATCTCGATATGCCACGGGAGTCAAGATTCCTTTTCTTCGCTTTTTCTGAAGAGGAATACACCGGTTGAAGGCCTTTACCCGCCGTTTTTATCTCATCAGTAAACAACTCAATATCGGGATGCGGGATGTTATAATGACCATTAAAAACAGTAGGCTTGCCAAAAACGATATAATCCGTTTTGGCTTTTAGTGTTTTAAGGATAAAGTCAACGCTTTGAAACCAAACGAGTTCAATTTCTCCGGTTTCATCTCTAAAAGTGGCAATTAGGCGTTTTTGGCGCTTATCGCCAACCTGCTTAAATCCTGTAAGTTGTCCCTTTAATTGTATGTATTGCGTTTGGGGGGTTATCTCTCTTATTTTATGAATAATCGAACGGTCTACATATCTAAAAGGGTAATATTTCAGCAAATCGCTGAAAGTGTGCACGTCTAACTCCTTGCGCATCAACTCGCCACGTGGAGGGCCCACGCCTTTGAGGTATTCGATATTTGATTGCAGCAAAGTGGTCATTGTTCTTATTGCAAATAGCGAAGTTAGAAGGACAACTTAGATTTTTAAGAATCTACAAGGGTTACTTGTGCTTTAAATCACTCAAAAACCGACATTTAATGGTCAATTTCTTCCAAATTTCCCCGCAAATCATATATTTGCGCACCAATTTTTAAAAGTCTAAATACTTACTACTTAAATTATGGATCATTTACTTTACGTTTTACCTGTTTTTGGCATTATCGCCCTTATTTACATGTTCTTCCTTTCGCAATGGGTTGCCAAGCAAGATGCCGGCGATGAAAAAATGCAGGGAATTGCTAATCACATAGCTGAAGGCGCTATGGCTTTTTTGAAAGCTGAGTACCGCATACTTATTGTTTATGTAATTATTGCAGGCATTGGTTTGGGCTGCCTTTCGCAGGTAGATAAAGTAAAAGACCACTCAAGTTTATTAATAGTAGCTGCGTTCGTAACAGGCTGTTTCTTTTCGGCAGCAGCAGGCTTTATCGGTATGAAAATAGCTACAAAAGCTAACGTGCGCACTACACAAGCAGCTCGTACCAGTTTGGCTAAAGCTTTACAGGTATCTTTCCGCGGCGGTACGGTAATGGGTTTAGGTGTTGCGGGTTTGGCCGTTTTAGGTTTAAGCATGTTGTTCATTATGTTCTTTCACCAGTTTATGGGTGGAAACTTTGCAAGCGGTGGTGGATATGATGGTATGACCAAAGTACTTGAAGTATTAGCAGGTTTCTCGTTAGGTGCCGAATCAATTGCATTGTTTGCACGTGTAGGTGGTGGTATTTATACTAAAGCGGCTGACGTAGGCGCTGACTTAGTAGGTAAAGTAGAAGCAGGTATACCAGAAGATGATCCTCGTAACCCTGCTACTATTGCCGATAACGTAGGCGATAACGTAGGTGATGTTGCGGGTATGGGTGCCGATTTGTTCGGTTCATACGTAGCAACCGTGTTGGCTTCAATGGTGTTGGGTAACTACCTGATACGCGATAATGGTGGCACAATTGCTGATGCGTTTGGCGGAATTGGCCCGATTTTATTACCGGTTACAATTGCTGGTGTAGGTATTATTTGCTCTATAATAGGAACATGGTTGGTTAGCATAAGCGAAAGCGCAAGTTTAAATACCGATGCGGTGCAAAGTGCACTTAACAGAGGCAATTGGGTATCGATGATTTTGGCAACTGCCGCTTCATTCTTTCTTATCAAATTTATGTTGCCTGAAACCATGAAAATGAGTGTGTTTCATGCGGGTGTATTCAGTGTAATGGATACTACTTCAATGAATGTATTTTATGCGGTGCTTATTGGTATGGCGGTAGGTGCAGCTATTTCTTCAATTACAGAATATTATACAGGCCTAAGTGGCAAACCCGTTCGCGATATCGTTCAAAAATCGGCTACCGGTGCGGCAACCAACATCATTGCAGGTTTAGGTAC
>CAIOTH010000166.1 GCA_903861145.1 uncultured Bacteroidota bacterium
TGAAAATATTTTGCTGCCGGTCTTCAAGTAAAATCACAGTGGTTGAATCAAGGCTGCTTAACACCGTGGGGGCGAAAAGATAAGCACCTGTGCTGCCGGCATGTATGCCAAGCGAAATAACGGCACTTGATGTAAGTGGGCAACACAGCCATAGGGACCTGGGCCATGGAAGCAAGCTCTACCGGTAACTATAATACAGCGTTAGGGCAGGGGGCGCTTTATTTTACCGGTGGTGGGGATGGTAACGTTGGTATTGGTTACTGGGCTCTGCAAAGCAATGGTTTGGGTTCTCATAATATTGGCATTGGTGATAGCGCTGATGTGGCTACCAACAATTTAAATAACGCCAGCGCCATTGGCTATTTGGCTAAAGTAAGTGCATCGAATAATATGATGTTGGGTGGTACCGGTGCTAACATGGTAAATGTAGGTATAGGACTTAACACAGCGGCACAACGCCTTGAAGTAAACGGACAGGTGCAAATTGATACGCTTCTTTCAGGTGCCGCTGGTGATAGTATCGTTACCGTTTCGGCGGGCGGGGTATTAAGAAAGAGAACTGTGTCGGCCTTTGGTTCAAGCACAGGGTGGCAGTTAACCGGTAATGGTAGTACATCACCAGGCACCAATTTTGTAGGCACCACCGATAATCAAAACCTGATGTTTAAAATAAACAGCACGCAGGCTGGTTTGTTATCAAATTCTGGTAACGCATTCTATGGTCTCAATGCAGATGCCTCTATATCATCAGGACATAGTAACGTGGCAATGGGTTCAAGCGCCCTTTATAATAACAGTACTGGCAGCAATGAGATAGCTATTGGTGATTCGGCCCTTTATACTGCCGGAGGCAGCAGCAACACCGCGGTGGGCAGTAAAACATTATTAAAAAATACCGGAAGCTGGAACACCGCTATAGGTTTTAATACCTTGATGGCAAATACAACGGGTAACGCCAATACAGCTGTAGGAAATGCCGCGCTGCCAAGTAATACCGGTGGTTATTGGAATACCGCACTGGGTGCAAGTGCTTTGGCGCTAACTAATAACGGCTTTTGGAATACCGCAATTGGGGTTAACAGCATGAACCAAAATACGGGTGGCGCTTATAACGCTGCATTAGGTGCAAATGCCCTTTACAATAATACCTCGGGTAACAGCAATGTTGCTATCGGTATTCTGGCCCTTGATTTAAATCAATCCGGTAGCAATATGGTGGCGGTAGGTGATTCTTCGAGTTACAATTTCAACGGCGGCGACGGATTTAATACCGCCATCGGTAGCAAAACCTTATTTGCCAATACTGTAGGCTTATATAACACGGCCGCGGGTACGCAAGCATTGTATAACACCACGGGAACAGGCAATACCGGTTTTGGCGGGTATGCTCTTTTTGCAAATACCACGGGCACATATAATACTGCCGTTGGCCTTGATGCTTATCCTACTACAAACAATTTGAGTAATTATACCGGTATTGGCTACGATGTGGGTTACCCCTCTACTACCAGTAACATGGTTGAACTTGGCAACACCAGCGTTTCAGAAATACGTGCACAGGTAACGAGCATTACCGCCTATAGCGATTCGCGGGTAAAGGACAATGTGCAGGCGAACGTTCCGGGTCTTGAGTTTATTAAACGCCTGCGCCCCGTAACCTATAACCTGAACATACATCGCGAAAACGAAATATTATATGCCGGTAAAAAAACCGAGGGCGATTGGCCGGGTAAATATGATATTGAGAAAATAACCCAAACCGGTTTTATTGCACAGGAGGTTGAAAAAGCTGCGAACGAAATAGGTTACGATTTTAACGGCATCCATAAACCCAATGGCCCTAACGACCTTTATGGTTTAGGTTATACCAATTTTGTAGCGCCTTTGGTTAAAGCTGTACAAGAACAGGAAGAAAAGATTGATGCGCTCACCAAACAAAACGCCGAACTACTCAAACGTCTTGAAAAATTGGAAAATAAATAACGGATGCAAAATACTGAGCCCATTAATATGCAGGATATGGCTGCCCCAATGAGTGCTGTTTGGAAGCGCTGGTCCCTATTGAGCCTGGCTGAAGACTGTGCGGAGTGTGGCTTGTTAGGATGATGAAATAGACGGGATTTTTAACTGTAATGTGTTAATTGGAATACTACTAAAAACAGGCATGTTCTGGCAATCCAACTTTCCGTTAGAAAAATTTGTAGAGCTATTTTCGGCTTATTGTTTTACCTGCTTAAATGTCTTCAGCAGGCGTTTATCATCGGTAGTCATAATCTCGTAAACTCCGACGGCCAAACCAGTAATATCAAAATGGCCTTCTTTGTAAGGTTAAACTCTAGGTAGGGCGAATTACGTATATCATGCCGAACTTTTTGCCTAATATTCTGTTGGTTGGTTCCAATCAAGAAGAAGCCAAACTGAAAGTATCTGCCTTCAACATCTATCCGATTGGGGTAATAAATCCCGGCTCCGTATAACCGTGTTCTGCTGCACCTATTTGAGCGGCGGAATTGCTCAGTTAGCTGGCCCGGGAAGCGCCGCCGCTAGTTGTAGAAACCACTATTCTATGATTTCAGTTAACAATACATCGATGCTCCAATATGGGCAAATGATTCACTACTGTTAGGTATGCGGCTTTTTAATTAACGACAAACAACTAACACTGATTATTCTCATGGTTTTTGGCGTGTCGCTAGCTTTTCTTTGCTGATACGTAAATCAATACCAA
>CAIOTH010000167.1 GCA_903861145.1 uncultured Bacteroidota bacterium
TGTTCTAGTTCGCCCTAGTTATGTATTAGGCGGACAAAAAATGCGCATTGTTATTAATGACGAAGACCTTACACAGGCAGTATTGAATATCGTAAAGGTTTTCCCTGATAATAATATCCTTGTCGACCACTTTCTTGACCGCGCAGAAGAAGCAGAAGTTGATGCCATTTTTGACGGCGAGCAAGTGGAGATTATGGGTATTATGGAACACATTGAACCCGCAGGTATACATAGCGGTGATTCTAATGCGGTTCTACCTCCTTACAACTTGTCCGAAAACGTGATTTCGCAAATGCGCGAGTACACTGAAAAGATTGCCCGTGCGCTAAACATACGTGGGTTGATCAATATTCAGTTTGCCATTAAGAACGAAAAGGTATATGTAATTGAAGCAAACCCACGCGCAAGCCGCACTACACCGTTTATCTGCAAAGCATACAACATACCTTACCTTAACTATGCTACCAAAGTTATGTTGGGCGTTAATAAGCTGAAAGATTTTACCTACTACAAACGCCTTCTTGGCTACGCTATTAAAGAACCGGTTTTCAGTTTCGATAAATTCCCCGGTGTTAGTCGTGAGTTAGGTCCTGAAATGAAATCGACCGGTGAATCTATCCGCTTTATTAAAGACTTATACGATCCTACTTTTAGAGAGTTGTTTAAGATGAAGAGTATGTATTTGTCGAGGTAAGACTTCTCGTTTCAATTTAGTGATGCTCAAACCCATTTTGCTTTATGGGAATCTTCAATCAACAGGAATTTGACATTCGACTTGAATGGGGTTTGAAAGGTGTTGAGATGCTTGCGCCCATTTCAGATGTCGTAATTATTGTTGATGTGCTATCCTTTTCAACCTGTGTGGATGTAGCAATTGGCATGGGTGCAAGCGTTTATCCATATCGTTGGAAAGATGGTACAGCCCAACATTATGCCAACGAAATTGGGGCTGCACTTGCAGGTAACCGCGGTCAATCGGAAAGCGGGTTTTCATTATCGCCTGCATCTTTTCTTGACAAGGTTCTTCCTCCAAAATTAGTTTTACCATCGCCGAACGGGTCTACTTTAAGTTTAGCCACAGGCAACATTAAAACACTTTGTGGTTGTTTACGAAATGCTAAAGCAGTTGCCCATTATGCCATGCAATTAGGCAATAAAATTGCTGTGATACCCGCCGGAGAGCAATGGCCCGATGATAGTTTGCGCCCAGCTTTTGAGGACTTGATGGGCGCAGGTGCTATCATATCTTTTATGCAGGGTTCACTTTCACCGGAAAGCAAATCGGCGCTGGATGTGTTTAAGCAAAACGCGGATATTTATGTGCAACTAAAAAATTGCTCTTCGGGTAAGGAGTTAATTGCAAAAGGATTTGAAAGGGATGTAACCATTGCTGCGGAGTTTAATGTTAGCCAGAATGTACCCTTACTAACGGATGGTGCCTATAGCAAGGCGATCGTTTGATTGGAATGTTGTTATCCTCCCACAAACTCACTCAACTCCAGCCACCTTACTTCCTTCTTCTCTAACAACAATGTAACCTCGCCAAGGCGGGTTATCATTTTGTTCAGTTCTTCGTAAGGAGCGTTGCCGTTATTGATTTTTTCGTTCAGGTCAACTTTCTCTTTCTCTAGTGCTGGTATGTCTTTCTCCAACGCTTCAAATTCGAACTTTTCTTTAAAGGTTAGCTTTTGCTTGGGTTTGTTTTCTTGCGGTGCAGCGATTACAGCTTTGGCCGGAGTTTCCTCTGTCATACTGGTGCCGGGAGCAAGTTTTTTGTTCTTGTCTTTTGCCTTACGCCATTCGGTATAATTACCAGGGAAGTCATTTACTACTCCCTCACCTTCAAAAACAAAAAGGTGGTCAACCAGCTTATCCATAAAGTACCTATCGTGCGAAACGATGATGATACAGCCCTGGTATGATTCTAAAAAATCTTCCAACACAGCTAGCGTTACCAGGTCAAGGTCGTTGGTTGGCTCATCAAGTATTAAAAAGTTAGGGTTAGCAAACAAAATGGAGAGCAACTGCAAACGTTTCTTTTCGCCACCACTCAATTTTGAAATATAGGTGTATTGCTGTTCAGGCGTAAACATGAAAAGCTCCAAAAACTTTCCGGCCGAAACCTTGGTGCCATCGGCAAGGGGAAAGTACTCAGCAATGTCTTTTACAAATTCAATTACACGCTTGTCTTCTTTTACTTCTAAGCCTTTTTGCGAGAAGTAACCAAACACTACTGTTTCACCGGTGTTGATTTTGCCTGAGTCGGCTTTTTCAAAACCTAAAATGATATTGAGGAAGGTTGACTTGCCCACTCCGTTACGGCCAATAATGCCAATGCGTTCGCCGCGCTTAAAAGTGTAGTCAAACCCTTTTAAGATGACCTTCTCATCGTACTTCTTATGCACCTTCTTTAACTCCAATATCTTGCCACCCAGGCGCGACATCTTTACATGCAGCTCTAACTTATCATCGGCCTTTTTCGAGTTGGCTTTGTCTTCAACTTCATAAAAGGCATCTTGCCTCGACTTTGATTTGGTACTACGCGCCTTAGGTTGTTTGCGCATCCAGGCCAGCTCTTTACGGTAAAGGTTTCTTGCTTTGTCGATTGACGCGGATTCGCTTTCCTCGCGCTCCATTTTGCGTATCAGGTAGCTTTCAAAATCACCCCGGTGCATATAAAGCTGTTGGTTATCCAACTCTATAATTTCATTACAAACGTTGTTCAAAAAAAACCTATCGTGCGTTACCAGCAGCAAAGTTGTTTTGGGCGTTGAAAGGAATTCGGCCAGCCATTCAATCATCTCAAAATCGAGGTGGTTGGTAGGCTCATCCAGTATCAAAAAGTTATTGCGGTCGCCAAAGCTAATGTCAATCAAAACCTTGGCAAGCGATAAGCGCTTACGCTGCCCGCCCGACATGGAGTTGGCCTTTTGGTCAAGGTCGGTAATATTGAGCGAGTTGAGAATTTCTTTAACGGTGTATTCAAAGTTCCAGGCATTCAGTTCATCCATTCTGCCCATCAACTCATTTATCTTGTCTTCGTCATGATGGTTCATGGCAAGCTCATACTCGCGAACGGTATTAATAACCGGGTGATTGTAGTTAAGTATGTTTTCAAGCACCGTTTTGTTCTCTTCAAAAACAGGGTTTTGATCCAGAAAAGAAACATTAACGTCCTTGTTTATCCATATTTTGCCCTCATCGGCAACATCTCTGCCGGCAAGCACATTCAATAGCGTGGTTTTGCCTGCGCCATTTTTAGCTACCAGGGCAATTTTATCGCCCTGCTCAATATTGAAGGTTATATTGGTAAAAAGAGGCTTTTCTACGAACGATTTGGTGAGGTTCTCAACGTTTACATAATGCATGGGCGCGAAAGTAGCACAAAAAACGCCCTTAATTGCCCTTTACCAGCTTTAATGGCCTAAATGATACATTGATTAACAACATAGGCTCTAAAGCTTACGTTTTGTACCATTGTCCTTTAAACCTCTCATTGCACACACAACCTATTTATAAGTGAGTGGGGTAAACAGGTAAATTGATATTGCTTTGTTGTAAAACCAATAGGTATTGTCGCCAGCGTTGATTTTAGGGGTTGTTTTAGCGTACTTTATAGTGCTGCTGGTTATTGCGTTTTATACCGCCCGTGGTGCTACTAACGAAACATTTTTTATTGGTAAGAAGAACTCAAAATGGTACCTGGTAGCTTATGGTATGATTGGCACTTCACTGTCGGGCGTTACTTTTATGAGCGTGCCGGGTGGGGTTGGCAAAGCGCATTTTACCTACATGCAAATTGTAATAGGCTATCTGCTTGGTTACCTCGTTATCGCTTTTGTTTTAATGCCCCTTTATTACCGGCTTAACCTTACCTCAATTTACAGTTACCTGCAATCGCGCTTTGGAAACGGGGCATATAAAACCGGTGCTTCGTTTTTCCTCATATCGCGTTTGTTGGGGGCCTCCATCCGCATTTTTTTAGTGTTGAATGTGTTACAAATATTTATGCTGGATGGATGGAACGTACCGTTTCCGGTAACGGTGTTTGTAATACTCGCTATGATATTGCTTTACACATTTAAGGGTGGCGTAAAAACCATTGTGTGGACCGATACCCTGCAAACCACCTTTATGCTTTTGGCTTTAGTAATTACCGTTTTTATTATCCGTAACGAGTTGCATTTATCGTTTGGGGAACTTTACACCTCACTAAGCAATAAAGGGTATACGCAGGTATTTGATACTGATTGGCGCTCAAAAGGTTTTTTTGTTAAGCAGATTATAAGTGGCATGTTCATTACCATTACTATGACCGGCCTTGACCAGGAGATGATGCAAAAAAACATCAGCGTAAAAACCCTCGGCGAATCGCAAAAAAATATGGTGGTGTTTAGCCTGACGCTAATTTTTGTAAATGCCCTCTTCCTGTTTTTGGGTGGCATACTTTATCTGTACCTGGCTGATAAAAGTATTCCTATGCCTAAGCATCCGGACGATGTATTCCCCACAATAGCGCTGCAGTATTTATCGCCCATTGCCGCACTTGTTTTTGTGGTGGGCCTGGTATCGGCCTTGTTTCCCAGCGCCGACGGTGCCATTACTGCACTCACGTCTTCATTCTGTATAGACATACTTGGTTTGAAACAGCGAGATGATTGGAGTGAGGAGAGAAAAGTGAACGTGAGAAGGGTAGTGCATTTAAGCGTTGCCTTTGCGTTTTTAATTGCCATAATTATGTTTCGCATTTTTAGTGACGGCTCGGTAATTACCACCACACTTAAAATTGCCGGCTACACCTATGGGCCTTTATTGGGATTGTTCGCCTTTGGCATTTTAAGCAAAAGAGGCATCAACAACCATTTGGTACCGGTAATTTGCGTTGCATCGCCCGTCATCACTTACCTTCTTGATACATTTTCTACCAGGTTGTTCTTCGGCTACCAAATGGGCTTCGAGGTTTTACTGGTAAACGGGCTTATTACCTTTTTAGGACTGAGTGTTATTTCAAATTCAAACAATAATTTAGGAACCAAATAAACAGTATGACGAAAAAGACGGACACCAAAGGCAAAAAAACAAGTGCAAAAACAAAAGTAAAACCCAATAAAAAAGATTGGGCCGAGTTACGAGCCGATTCGAGCTGGCGCATGTTTAAAATTATGAGCGAGTTTGTAGATGGCTTTGAAAAGATGGAGCAATTCGGGCCATGTATTTCAATATTCGGTTCAGCCCGAACTAAACCCGATCACCCGCATTATAAAATGGCTGAAAAGATGGCTGAAAGCCTGGCAAAGGAAGGCTTCGGCATCATAACCGGTGGCGGCCCCGGTATTATGGAGGCAGGTAACAAAGGCGCTAAAATGGGCAAGGGCAGCAGTGTTGGCCTACACATTGAGCTGCGCATGGAACAGGATTGGAACGATTATATAGACGCCGATAAGCTGCTGATATTTAAATACTTTTTTGCACGTAAGGTTATGTTTATCCGTTATGCGCAGGCTTTCATTTTTATGCCGGGTGGCTGGGGCACTATGGATGAGACCTTTGAAGTATTAACATTGATGCAAACAAACAAAGTTGATAAAGTACCTGTAATTTTTGTTGGCCAGGAATACTGGAAAGGCTTGCTTGACTGGATGAAGGACACCATGATACGCGAGAAATACATAAACCCTGAAGATTTGAAGCTCTTTCACGTAACCGATGATCCTAAAAAGGTGGTTAAAATTATTGATGACTTTTATAAGAAACAGGAATTGCGCCCAAACATGCGACTCTAGTTTTAAGATGGCTTAATCAACGGATACTAATGCGCATTCTTATTGTTTACATTCTTGCTTTGCTACATGGTGTGTTATACGCACAAGGCGATACTTTAAAATATCCTCAAAACTATTTCAATGCACCACTTGATATTCCCATTGCGCTAGCCGGTAATTATGGCGAGCCGCGAAGCGGACATTTTCATGCCGGTTTAGATATACAGACTAACCAAAAAGAGGGATTACCTGTTTATGCTGCGGCCGATGGTTACGTGTCGCGTATGTATGTTTCGAGCGTTGGCTATGGCAATGCACTTTTTATAACGCACCCCAACGGGTATGTTACGGTGTACGGGCACTTAAAGGAATTTAGCCCTGCACTTATGAAAAGATTAAGGAAGGGCCAATACGCAAAAAAATCGTTTTCAGTTGACCTGCAAATAGCGAAGGGTGAGTTTCCGGTAAAGCAAGGCGATAAGATGGCATTTAGCGGAAGCACCGGTAGCTCGGGAGGCCCGCATTTACATTTTGAGATACGTGATGCTGCCGAAAATCCGCTTAACCCAATGCTCTTCGGATTTAAAATTGCTGATGCAACACCTCCGGTAGTAAGCTATCTTAAGTTTTATCCGATGGATAGCTTAAAGTACCGTTGCGATGGGTACCGGTGTAAATTAACGGGCAAAGCGGGCCGGTTTGAAGTTCCGGGTGGCATAGTAAAATTAAATAGCCCGTCGATGGGAGTATCGGTAAACACTTACGACCTGATGGATAAGGTGGAGAACCGGCTGGGCATTTATAGCCTTAAACTCTACGATAACGATAAGCTGATTTATGAATGTAATTTCGATAGAATGTCATTTAAAGAGGGCCGCTATGTTTTAAGCCAATTAGACTACCCTGTTTTTTTGATGGAGGATGAGCAAATGTTTCATAAATGTTTTGTAGAACCCGGCAATAAATGCCCCGTTTACAGCAACCTGGTAAACAGCGGCATTATTGATTTAAGCAACGGCGCTGCGCACTCAATTAAATTAGAGGTAGCCGATTTTTCGGGCAACGTTTCTTCTATCAATTGCAATGTTCAATACGATGCCAAAAGCAATTTGTTTAAAGCAAAAGAAATGCCCTATGTAAAGCGGTTCGATTATGGTAAGGCAAATGAGTTTTCGAACAACGACATTAAAATTTCAATACCCGCTGATTGCTTATTCGATACAGTTTATTTCAATTACTCAGCGGCACTATCTACCAGTGCTGATGTGTTTTCGAAGGAGCACTTGTTGAGTAACCCGCTTACCGGCTTTTTTGACTGGTATAAAATGTCAATCAGAGCTGAAAAGCTGAACCCGAATTACAAGGATAAGGCGATTATTGTTTTTAGGGATGAGAAAGGCAACGAGTTTTCGCGTGGCGGAAACTACCAGGATGGGTTTGTGTCAACCCGGGCCCGCGAATTTGGCTTGTGTTATATTAAAATCGATACTATTCCCCCACATATTGCGCCCGTTAATATTACCGCGGGTAAAAACATGAGCAAATACAAAACCATTCAATTCAAAATAACCGATAACCTTTCGGGTATTGGGGCCTTTAATACTTACCTGGACGATAACTGGGTAGTAACTGATTATGATGCCAAATCCTCAACCCTGATTTATCATATAGATAAGGACCTTCAACCGGGTGAGCACCATTTTAAGGTTGTCGTTGCTGATGAGCGCAGCAACACGTCGGAGTACAATATGCTATTTAAGATGTAATCGCATAAACTTGGGCAGTTTTGCGCTTAACTGGTTGCTTAAAATACAATGTGACGATGAGTGTAGGATTTAAAACAACAATTTCTATATATCTTATTCTGCGAAACGAACGGTAATTTGCCGAATTTGAGGGCGTTTCCACCCTTCAAATGCCCGTAAATGCTTGGTTTTAAGGATAGCACGAAAGCGTTGTCATGAATAAACCGCGGCATTAACAACAAAAGGTTCCTTTTGAATAAGAAAATTTATTTCCTTTGACCCCCGTCAACTAAAAAACTAAAAACCATGAAGAAAAAATACTTGCTTTTATCGTTTGTTATCATCTGTATTCTTGGAGTAATTAATACTACTAAGGTTAACTCTAAGATTATATTTCCACCTTACGGCTCTAGTGGAGACCCTACAACGCAGCTGACCTGTGTACAGTCTGGCTGCCATGGTGGTACTAACCAAACCGTTAGCTCTCAAAATTTATCGCTAAAGATTGGTACTGACTCCAACTCACTGGCTACTTTTGATAATACGTTTACCTATTCTCCGGGCCAAACATATTTTATTAAGTTAAAGGTTCTTGCTACAGGTTATGCTTACGGATTTCAGATGACTGCTTTAACGGCAAGCAATAATATGGCCGGTTCGTTTACAGTAGTTAGCAGCGCAACTACCAAGCTGCAGCTTGGCCCACCAGATTATATTGGCCACTTACATGCAAACCACGCAACTAATTCATGGATTTATCAATGGACAGCACCAGCTGGCGACTCGGGAGCAGTAACTTTTTATTACGCATTTAATGCCGGCGATAGCGTCAATTTCATCAACCTGCACCCCGATAATAATATTTATGTAGGCACAACAACTATCCAAAAAGGCCATGGCGTAGGTATTAACGAAATCAACAGCATGGTTTCTGATCTTGAGGTTTATCCAAATCCTGTAAACGGAGCTTTCAGCCTTTCATTTAACCTTATCAAAGCGGGTAACGTTAACGCTTCGGTTTACTCGGTAGATGGAAAGCTTTGCAGACAACTGGTAAATGAAAATATGAACAGCGGAACGTTTAACCGCAACTACGATATTGCCTCTTTACCTGCCGGTATATATTTAGTGAAACTAAATATGGATGGCGCTACAATTACCAAAAAGATAGTTAAAGAATAACTATTGTTGAAATTGGCAGAAACACCTTGCGTTTTGAATTAAAATCTATGGGTTTCTGCTAATTTTTACTGCAACCCTGAAACTTTGATATACTAATGAAAAAGAGAACTAGTTTTTTAATTCTAGCTTTTGTAGCGCTCGCTGGCTTGTATTCGTGCACAAAAGATAAAACTTCGACCGGGCCCGTAGTGGACTGTACCGGCGTAAATGCGGCAAAAAATACTTTTGCCTTGAATATTAAGTCCAACATCGTTGATGTGTATTGCAATTATTCGCCCTGCCATGATGCCGGAACGGCAAGTGGGGGTATTGATATGTCAACCTATACCGGCGTAGTGAATGCGTTTAAAAATACGCGGGGTACGGGTAGCGCAGTATGTGCTATTACGAACGGTGGGTGCGAGTTGATGCCTAAAAATAGCCCGGCTTTGCCCGATAGTTTGATTAAACAAATGAAATGCTGGCAGGCCAATGGCTATCCGCAATAAGTTTATTAAAAGATAACCCAAAATTATGAGTATGAAAATCAATTTTAATAGAGCGGCGATGCTTATCGTGCTTTTGTCGTTTGTTGTTTTTTCGAACGCGCAGGATGATAAATATGCAGATGCATACGTTTGCCAAAAGGGGATGATTCACTTTTTCTCGGCCACAGCTATGGAAAATATTGATGCCACCACTAACAATGCTGTTTGTGTGCTAAACACAAAAACCAAAAAGGTTTATACCAAGGCTAAACAAGCCAGCTTTGTTTTTAAGGACAAGCTAATGCAGGAGCATTTTAACGAAAACTATATGGAGAGCGAAAAATATCCATTTAGTGTTTTGGATATGGTAATAGCTAATGATATAGACTTTACCAAAGATGGCACTTACGATATTACTTTGAAGGGGACCCTTGAAATGCATGGGGTTAAAAAGGATCGCGAAGTAAAAGGAAAGCTTACTATTAAAAACGGCCAGCCTACTAATGGCAATGCTGAGTTTATGGTAAAACTTGCTGACCATCAAATTAAAATTCCAAGTGTAGTAGGCGCTAATATTGCTGAGGATGTAAAAGTTAATGTTGACTTCAATTTTGAAAAGTTCCACAAATAATAATTGCAGGTAGTTGGTTATTAAATTAATAGCATACACATGAAATATTTTTTCTCGTCTTTACTTTTGATTTCGGTGCTGTATTCGTCTGCCCAGATGGATCTTTTGGATAGTATGATGACGACGAACACCAAGAAAGAAAAGGAATATGTAGCCTATACTTTTAAAATGACACGGGTTATTAATGGGCAGTCGGTAGAGATGACCAAAAAAGGAGCGCTTGATTTTCAGGTGAGCCACCGTTTTGGAGATGCATTTGCCACCAAAGCCAATAACATCCATAACCTGTTTGGTTTTGACCAGGCCTCGGATATCGGTATTACTTTTGATTACGGCATTACCGATGACTTATCGGTAGGTACAGGAAGAATGAAGGCTGCCGGCCTAATGACGGAGCTATGGAATGTAAATGCCAAGTACAGGGTATTAAAACAAACTACCGATTTTAAGATTCCGGTTACAGTTGTTGTTTTTGGAAATGCAACAATAAGCAGCGAGTTGAATTCAACCGACCCCTCTACCGTTAACTATTTCCCAAAAGGCTATGCCGGCTTTTCGCACCGCTTAAGTTATCTCCTTCAGGGAATGATAGCGACCAAGGCAACCACCTGGTTATCGGTGCAATTAGAACCAACTTTTGTTTGGCGCAATATGGTTCCGTCAAACGATAAAAATGGCTTGTTTGCTTTAGGTATTTCAGCACGTGCTAAGTTTAATAAGCGCATGGGAATTATATTTGAATATTACATTCCTTGCCAAGCGGCAAGTGCAGGTGGCCGTCAGCCATTTGCAATGGTTAGGGGCCTAAAAAGTGCCGGTTATTATCCTGCCCTTAACGTTGGTGTTGAATTTGAAACCGGCGGACACGTATTCCATGTTAACCTGAGCAATACTGCAGGTATATCGGAGAATGATTTTCTGCCATACAACAATCACAATTGGGCCCAGGGCCAATTCCGCCTTGGATTCTCTATTTCGCGTAGTTTCCCTTTAGATAAGAAACATAACGGGGAAAAGTACTGGAAGAAGGGAAGCGTTGAAGATCCGGATGCAAAAACCAAAAAGGCCCCGGATGTTCAGATCATAAAATAAGGATTGGCCTTAAAATATACCGGCCCGGTAATAGTGGATGAAACCATTGTTATCGGGCTTTTGGTTTTTTATGCATGCGCATCAGTCAACTTAGCATTTCAGTTTTAATGAAAAAGGACAAAATGTCCTTTTAATTTGAATTTTATAAGTCAAAATGGCTTAATTGTGTATTGGTATAGCCTTTGACTAATGCTGGTTATCATTCAAAATTCATAAAACTAAAAAACAATAAGCTATGACAATGCTAACAGTAAGACCCGAAGGTGGTCGTTTTACAGGCCCAAGATTCTCAAATTTACTTGAAAACATTTTTGAGAGCGAAATCCCAACCTTTTTTCACAACGAATGGAGCAAGTTAACTACTCCATCGGTAAACATTAAAGAAACCAAGGACGCGTACCAACTGTATGTTGCTGCACCTGGTTTCAATAAGGAAAGCTTTAACATTAAGGTAGAAGATGCTTTGCTAACTATAAGCGGTGAGGGCAAAGAAGAAAAGCTGGAAGAAGGCGAAAAGTTAACCCGCCGCGAGTTTACCAGCCAATCGTTTAAACGCAGTTTTACTTTGCCTAAAACTGTAGTTGCCGATAAAATTGCCGCTGCCTACGAAAACGGTATTTTGAACATTACTTTGCCTAAGGTAGAAGAGGCAAAACAGAAAGGTGCAATTGACGTGAAGATTTCATAATTGGTTTGTGATGGTTGAAAATTAGAAAGCCCCGCATGTAGCGGGGCTTTCTTGTTATTTAAATTAAAGTTGAGGCGAAGGGATATTACATTCCTCCCATCGCATCAAACTGTATCCAGTGGCAAATAACGGCACCCATCAATACAAGGTTTATCAGCCAAAATCCCCAGGTAATAAATATATACTTAGCACCTCTTTGTTCAAAAACGGCTATACTGGCGATTAGTGGTAGTACAAAGAAAACGGATGTAATAGCACCGTGCAAAGCACCATGCCTGTAGGTACGGAAACCGTGTCCCCATCCGTGCCATATAGCGGCTATTGCTTTACCCATGTCCGAATTGGGATCGCCTATTGCGGCTTTACCTCTTGCATCCGCCAGCATTGATTGAAATCCGAATTGATGAATGACCATAAACATTACAGCGGTTGCTATAAAAAAACTGCAAACATATAGTATGACCATGCTAACAATCATATTGGAATTTTTTGCCTTTTCGGCCGTCACTCCGGTTGCATCCATCCACGCTTTTGAAAATAACATTGGACTGTACCACGCCGATCCAACAATAAGAGGTATGAGTGCCGCCACGGCAAGAACTATTAAATTATGCATAATTTTGGGTTTTTGGTTTCTGAAATGTATGTTCTTTTTTTGATGGAAAGAATTTGCTATGGCACTAGTTATTAACAACAACTTAATAGGGTGTTGCATTATTATATATGTTTCTCCTGTACCTAACAGAAAAAATCCATTTTTGCCCGGCTATTCAATCACCAGCTTTCCATAGGCAACTGGCTCATTTTCAATATATATTCGATAAATATAAACTCCTGCCAAAAGGCCCTCACGGTTTACCTGAAAATGGTTTGTTGCTATTGAAGATAATCTACTTACAACCCTACCTGTAATATCGATCAGTTCAAAATCATATTTATCCGTCAGCCCAGTCACCTCAACATTGGTTAGCTGGTTAAATGGATTTGGGAAAACCCTAACCTTTACGGGGTTCCCGGCCAAATCGGATACTGCAACCGGGAAAGCAATAAAATTGGAAGTGGTATTGGTAAGCACGGGTGCATTATTATTTATAGAAACCGATGCGTGGTTTTTAACGTAGTATCCCGGCCCGGTTCCGTGTTTAAGCTTAGCCGTAAACGAAATAAACCCGGCACTGCCCAAGGGGCTAACAGCACTATCAGGTAAATTGGCCGGGTTAAATATCCAGGTTAAAACTACCCCCGGTGCAATATAAAATTGATTGTAAAGCGGGCTTGAGCATATATTTTCTACGCTCGCCGGATCAAGGTAAGCTGAAAGTGAATCGGTAACCTTGATAATGGCTGCTGAATCACCCCCATTATTCTGGAAGTGTATGGTGTAGGTTAGCACCGAATCAGCGGCGGATAAATTTCCTGCTGGTATTACTTCTTTTGAAACCGGCGCTATCGGCAATCCGGCAATTTCCTCAGTGTAAATGGAGTTATTGGCCGTGTCGCAATCGCCGGTATATGGTTGAATATGAAAATCATTTTTTAGCTGATAATCTGACGGCAAATTACCGGGCACCGAAAAGAAAGCCAGCACCCGTTTAGGCCAAACAAAGGTTGGCGATGGAAAACTATCAACCGTCCAGGTCAATGTGTGATTGCCAATATTATTAATTGGTGTTGGTATGCCCGATTGAAAAGTTAGGTTAGGGTCGTAATTGAAAGTTATGGTTGCCGGGTTGGTATCAGGTGTTATAAAAGCCTGGTTGGCATATAGAATCCAATACTCCTTTAAACGGTTGGCATCAACCGGAGCCCAGCCCGCATTAATAGCCAAATCAAAATCTGAAGAGCCCACAAAACCAAAATTATAATGCTGAAAAGTATCTCTTAGCGTAACAAAGGTTATCGTATCGCTGGCCGGGCATAATTCAAGATAGCCGCAGGCACTATTGCCATATTGCAATACAGCCGAAGATGCACTTACCCCTGTTACTATTTTGTAACCACCGGCTTGCGTTACCGGAATGGAGTATTCGCCTGATAAATTAGTAAGTCCCTCAAAAGTTATATTGTTGTTGGTTACATATACAGGCACTCCGGCCACGCCCTGTTCGCCATTATCAATTACGCAATTGGCATTGGCGTCGTAAAATACGGTGCCGGTAACCAGGCCGACACAATTAAATTGGAGATTAGCGGAACCGGTGCGAGTACAGCCTAATGAGTCGGTAACCGAAACGCTATAATTGCCAACGGTTATGTTGCTTGCTGTTGGAGTTGCTTGTGCAGGCTGAGTATTCCATAAATAAGTGTACGGCGGTACGCCGATGTCAACAGAGGCTGTTATTGAACCGGTGCTGTCGCAATTGGCAACCGAGGTGGTTGTAGATACCAAACCATTATAATTATCGAGAATGCTTGTGTAGGCAAAAATTGTACAACCAAAGCCATCTATTATCCGCAGTCTAAAATTTCCCACCGGTAATCCGGCGGCCGTATCTGTGGTTTGGAAAGGGCTACTATTCCACAATAAATTAAAGGGTGCTATTCCGCCACTTATGTTGGCTATAGCGCTACCGTTGTTAATGTTTGCGCAGGTTACATTGGTGCTGGCTATTTGAGCAAGCAGGCTGGTATTGTTTTGGGCGATGTTGTAACTACTACTAGCCGAACAACCGCTTTGGTCAGTAACTGTAACCGAATAGTTGCCCGGCCTTAACCCGGCAAGGGTATCAGTGTTGGCCTGGTTGCTCCAGTTCAAATTATAGGGCGGTGTGCCCTGGCTAACGGCAATTACTATTTTGCCCGTATTGATATCGCACCTAAAATTTTGTTGCAGTAACGTGGTTAGTAGAATACCGTTATTTGTGATTGTATCAGTAGCTACAGCAAGGCAACCCACGGAATCAGTTACGCTTACCTGGTAAACTCCCACGGGCAGGTTAAAAATATCCGGGGAGGTTGAGCCTGTGCTCCACGAATAATGATATGGAACTCTTCCACCTGATGGTGCTGCAAATAACAAACCGGTAGGATGTACGCAGTCAATATTTGTAGCTGTGCTGAAGGATACAGCTAAGGAACTTTGATTGGGTAAAACGTTAAAGTGCCAGGTATCCAAACATCCCGAAGTGTCTGTAACGCTGAGGTTATATCCACCAGTGCATACGTTTGAAATTATGGCCGTCGTGCTACCTGTCGACCAGCTATAGCTATAGGTATTAGAAGGATTACCCAATACGGTGGCAGATATGAGGCCATTGCATCCGTTGCAGCCGAAAGTGTTGCTTATGACAGGTTGTAAGTTTATGGCATTAGGTTGGGTAATAGAAAAATTTGTAGTGGCAGAGCATGCATGCACATCGGTTATGGTAACAGTGTAATTACCTGCCGGTTCAAAAAATTGGTCGCCATTACTTAAAAAACCCTGAAACCCGGTTGACCACGAAAAGCTGCACCGATTGCCCGTTCCACCGTTAACGTTAAAAATTACATAGCCTGTTGTATCATTATAGCAAGTATGGTTTTTTATAGTTTGAGGCGAAATAACAAGTAATCCCGGTTGAGAAATGGTGGTGCTAAGTGTATCGAGCGCTAAACCGGTTGAATCGCTAACCGTGCACTGGTAAGGGCCGGCGCATAAGTTTGAAATAGCGGCTACCGTGTCACCGGTGCTCCACATGTAACGATAATGGCCGGTTGGGGCGTTAATATGCGCAGTGCCATTGCATGAGTCGTGACATAAAGGTTGTTGCGCGCTAATTGTAAATTGTGCCGTTACGATAGCGCCCGGTAGTATAGCCAATAATAGTAAAAGCAAAATTTGCCTCATGCACCGGGGTTTCTTAAGTTATTATACTTAAAGATAACCAATAGCCCTGGTAACAACTAAATATTGAAATTGCTTTTATCAACTTCAATACTCATACTGTCCAGCCGGGCGCTAAGGCAGTTGAGCGTAATGGTATTATTCAACTTTGATGAAGCGCTTGGTTACCGGTGTTCCATTTACGTTCACCCTTACAAGGTATGCCCCGGCTGATAATTCTGAAGTATTGATTTTAATTTTGTCGCCGTCAAGGTTATAAGTCAACAATACCAGGTTGCCGGTTACATCGTAAACTATAGGGGAAACTTTTATACCTGAAAATTGCTCCGATGCCAGGGTAATGCTCTCGGCAGCGGGGTTCGGGTAAAGAAGAATCTCATTTTCTGCTTGCAGCGAATTAATGCCATTACAGGTTTCAACCACAATTGATTCGGAAGCGGTATTGCTGCAATTATTAGGGCCGGTATAAGTGTAAGTAACGTCATTAATACCCAGCTGCGCAACCGACGGGTCAAAAATGCTATCTGAGGAAACACCGGTGCCGGAATAAATACCACCGGCCGGGCTTCCACCGGTTAAGGTAATTGAACTAGCATTACTACATAAAGTAGCGCCTGCATCAGCCGGGAAAAATACAATAGGCAATGCATGGATATTTACCGCAACGGTATTACTGGTGTCGCTACATCCGGCAGGGTTAGTTACGATTACAAAATAGGTGCCTCCAAGTATTGCGGTTATTCCTGCCAGGCCGCTGTCTTCGGGCAAGGTATGGCCATCTAAAACCCATTCGTAATTTAAATTAACACCCATACTGGCTTGTAACGGAAAACCATTGCCGGCGCAAATGTTGATTGGGCCGCCGGGGTTTATTAGGGCAGTTACACCCACCGAAATATTGACAGCTATTATATTACTGGTTCCGGGACATCCACCGGTTTCTGTTAGTGTTAACCGGTAGTTGCCTGATGAATCTGTTACAGTGTAACTGTTGGTTGTAGCGCCCGAAATACTGCTGCCATTTCGTGTCCATTGGTAACCGGTGCCTGAAAAGGAAGTGCTAAGTGCGACAGAGCCCGGTTGGCAAAAACTTGTTGGCCCGGAGGCGGTAATAGTTACATTGTTGCCGCCGGATACGATGTAACGGATAGTATCACTTTTGCTATACAAATCGGCATCGGTTATGGTTACTATATAGGTTGAGTTTTGCGTGGCTACAAACGAAGGCGATTGACAATTTGTGCAACTTAAAGTGTCACCCACCGCCCTCCATGCAAATTGGTAAGGAGCATTGCCGCCGGTGGCCGAAGCACTTAAAGTATCAATGCTGCCATAGCAAACTGTGTGATTGCTGGTAGCGCTCAAGGCTAGTGATTGGTCGGTACAAACGCTGCCGTCGTGTAACAGGTTGCAGGTAAATAACGCACACAAGCCTGACGGGAGGAAGCGTGTCCAGGCTACGATGGCCCTGTTGCTATCGGTGCTGGCGGCACTTAAGTCATAATTGGGTTCAAACGGATCGTAGGTTGAAATACGGCCGAATGATGAACCGGGCAGCGCCCAATTGGCATATTTTCTACCCAAAGAATCTAACCCGATGGCATACAACGTTTGGGGCGTATGGGTGTTTGCGTAAAAAATATACATCCCTCTTTTGCCATCTGAAACTGATTGTGGGTAGGCCGAATAGCCACCGGTTGTTACCAGCGTATCGTTAAATAAAATAGTGCCGTTGGGTTTAATGCGCATGGCGCTTACATCGTTAAAATTTACAAGGTTGTTGAAGGTTACCAGGAAGTTCTTGTCTGCATCCTGCGTCACTTGCAAATAGTCAACACCGTTGGTGCTGGCTACATCGCCGGCAACAAAATTGCCACCGGCGGTTAGCAAAGTATTGCCACTTGGGTCTACCTGTTGTTGGTAAATTTCACCATTGCCTGTAAGGCGCGATTCTATCCAAAACACAACTGCGTTATTGGCATTGTCGGTAAATAATTTAAGGTCGTGGTTAATATCAGGATAAACATCTGGCCCCGGGGAAATGGTAATGCCACCCGACGGCCAACCGCTTGCCAAAGTTCCGTTTGCGGCGTTAAACTTATTCAGCATTAGCGAAGTGCTGCCAATTAAACCTTCGCCGTAGGTTACATAAACGGAAGCCTGGTCGGGAGTGAAAGCCAATTGGGGATAGTACTCGCGCACATTGGGTGTAACAGCTACACCGGTTGATAATGGATTCCATCCCGCAGCCACGTTACCGGTGCTGTCGATATGTTGCAAGAATATGTCGGTAGAACTTGGGTCAATTACACTGTCAAACCTTTCGTAAACTATAAACAGCCCTTTGTTTTTATCTGAAACAATTAAAGGGTATTCATAAACTCGATTGGTATCCTGGGTAACCTGAACCGGAATGCCACCATTCCATAAAGCTACTCCTGCCATTGAATATTTTTGAACGTAAACCTCGGTGTGTGAAGCGCTATCAGGATATCCATACCAGGCCACAATTACTGAACTGTCTTCTGAGGTTATTAGTTGAGGCGCATAAAAATCTCCGGTTCCGCTGATAACATTTCCTCCATTCGTCCAGCCGGATAGCAAGCTGCCGTTGGCACTAAATGCATTCAACCTTACAGAACTTTTTTGGGCTTGTGTGGTATCGGTAGAAAGCCAGGTAGCATAATATCCTCCACCCGCTAAGGCCGAAACAAAAGGGCGGTGATGATTATCGGCTGAAAAAGAAACCTGCGTACCGCCGCTGGCCCATTGAGCAAAAGAGCTGGCAGCAAAAAATATAATCAGGACTGATAGAAGTAAACCTTTTTTCATGCAGGGGCGAGTTTGTTTTCAACTCTAATATATGAATCGGTTCTATCAAATCCGAAAGAAAAATAACTCATGAATGAAACCAAAGCATATCAAAGTGATTATGGCACAAAACTCTCACAAACCCCAATCGTTTTCTGCATATCGGCCTCACTTAAAGCAATACTCAAAAACCAGCTCTCAAATGCCGAAGGAGGCAGGTAAATGCCGTTATCTAAAAGGTGATGAAAGAATTTTTTGAAAGTATCGTTATTGCCGTTTGTCGCTGTTTGGAAATCAACCACCGCATTCTCGCAAAAGTGAACGCTAATCATTGAGCCTAGTTGGTTGATGGTATGGGCGATTCCTTTGCGCGTAAATACTTCGTGCATTTTATCGCGCAGGTATTCGCCTTTCTTTGCCAGCTCAGTGTAGATTTTTGTATTGTTGTTTAGTTCAGAAAGAGTGGCCAAGCCAGCGGTCATAGCTAAAGGATTGCCGCTTAAAGTACCGGCCTGGTAAACATTACCAAGTGGGGCAACGCAGCTCATCATATCTTTTCGTCCACCAAAAGCACCTACCGGTAAACCACCGCCGATTACTTTACCAAAGGTTACCAGGTCGGCCCAAACGTTGTAAACCTCTTGTGCCCCGCCTTTTGATAAGCGGAAGCCGGTCATTACCTCATCAAAAATAAGCACGATGTTGTTGTCCGTGCATAGCTTACGCAATAGTTGAAGAAAACCATCTTGCGGAAGTACACAGCCCATGTTGCCGGCCACCGGTTCAACAATAATAGCGGCTAACTCATGTTTGTATTGCTCAACCATTTGCACTAAAGCAGCGGGGTCGTTAAAAGGTAATACCAAGGTATCGTCGGTTACGGCAGCCGGTACACCACCTGCTTGTTTAATATCAAGCGTTGCTACGCCGCTGCCTGCTTTTTTCAAGAACAAATCGGCATGCCCGTGGTAATGGCCTTCGAACTTGATGATTTTTGATTTACCGGTAAATCCCCGTGCAACACGCACCGCACTCATACAGGCCTCGGTACCGCTATTCACCATGCGCACCATATCAATATTAGGTACCATCGATTTGATAAGCTTAGCCATGGCTATTTCAAGTGCAGTTGGGGTGCCGAAGGAGAAGGCCCTTTTAACCTGCGCCTGTACAGCTTCAACCACTGCAGTGCAGTTATGGCCCAATATCATAGGGCCCCAACTATTGATGTAATCGATATATTGATTATCGTCTTCATCAAATATATAAGCGCCATCGGCACGCTTCATAAATATGGGGTGGCCACCTACTTGTTTAAACGCACGCACCGGCGAGTTTACTCCACCGGGTATATGTTGTTGTGCCACCTGGAAAAGGGCATGGCTATTTGTTGTTTTCATCACTGCTATTTTTCTATGTTGACGTATTATTTGCTGTCAGGGTTGGACCCCTCTGGGGTCCTTGATATTCTTTTGTATTATTCTATAAAGCTTTGACCTCTCTGAGGTCAGGAATTCCTTAGCCTTACAGCGTCCCTTTCTAAATACTTAATACTAACTACTCAATACTATTCTCTGCCTTTTAAATACTCCTTGGCAAAATAAGTGGCAATCAAATCGGCACCGGCTCTTTTAATGGCGGTTAGAGACTCAGCGATAGCTGCATTTTCATTCAGCCAACCTCTTTGTGCAGCTGCTTTAATCATAGCATATTCCCCACTTACCTGGTAAGCAGCTACAGGTACATTCGCAATATTTTTCACATCGCGGATAATATCCAAATAAGCACCGGCCGGTTTAACCATTACTATATCTGCACCCTCGTCAATATCGTCTAACGTTTCTTTAATGGCTTCGGTGCGATTGCGCGGATCCATTTGGTAAGTTTTTTTATCGCCAAATCCAGGTGCGCTATCCAGTGCATCGCGGAAGGGGCCATAAAAACAAGAGGCATATTTTGCACTGTAAGCCAGTATCCCGGTTTTAGTAAATCCACTTTGCTCCAACGCAGCACGAATAACACGCACCCGGTGGTCCATCATATCCGAAGGCGCAACAAAATCAGCCCCGGCATCGGCATGTAGTACACCCATTTCCGCTAATACCTTCAGAGTTTCGTCATTCAATATTTCGAAATTTTTTACAAGCCCATCATGCCCGTAAGGCGAGAATGGGTCAAGTGCAACATCGGTCATTACGCACATATCAGGTTGCACCTCTTTGATGGCTTTGATGGAGCGCATCATGAGTCCATCCTTATTCAAGGCTTCTGAGCAGGCGTCGTCTTTTAAATTGTCGGGCACTTTTACAAAAAGCAAAACGCTTTTAATGCCCAAAGCCCAAAGTTCGTTGGCTTCTTTTTTCAGATTGTCGAGGCTAAATCGGTAATATCCGGGCATAGAAGAAATTTCTTCTTTTATTCCGGTTCCTTCGGTTACAAAAAGAGGCACAATAAAATCGCTGGCGGTTAAGATAGTTTCGGCTACCATTTCGCGTAGCGCAGGCGATTGACGCAGGGTTCTGTTTCTTCTTGTCATAGCATTAATATTTATTTATAGACCGAGCCAGTTTTTAGGCTTCAGCAAAACCGCTAAAAAACTTTCTTCTTCCGAACCTGCCGCCGGTTTGTAATCATATTCAAACCTAACATTCAAAGGCAGGCTCATTAAAATGCTTTCGGTACGGCCATTGCTTTTCAAGCCAAATATAGTGCCCCTATCGTGAAGCAGGTTAAACTCAACATACCGGCCCCGGCGAATTAACTGCCATCGCTTTTGTTCTTCAGTAAATGGTAGAGACTTTCTTTTTTCAACGATTGGAAAGTAAGCTTCGATAAAAGCCTCGCCGTTTGACTGAGCAAAGGCGAACAACTCTTCGGCTGTCCAGTCTTTGTTCGCCTTAAGATGATCGTAAAATATGCCCCCAATGCCTCTGCGTTCGTTATTGCGGTGGGTATTTACAAAGTAATTATCGCACTGTAGTTTGAACTTGGGATACAGGTCGGCACCAAACTTATCGCAACTGTTTTTGAATGATTGGTGAAAATGAATGGCATCTTCTTCAAATGAATAATAGGGGGTCAAATCTGCCCCTCCACCAAACCAGCTACCGGTAACTTCTCCCTTTTCGTTATACACTTCAAAATACCTGAAGTTAGCATGAACAGTTGGCACCATAGGGCTTGCAGGGTGTAGCACTAACGAAATACCACAAGCAAAAAACGAATCGCCTTCTACTTTCAATTGCTCCCGAATACCAGGCGTTATTTTTCCGTAAACTTCTGAGGTGTTGACGCCTCCCTTTTCAAACACTGGGCCGTTTTGAATAACGCGTGTTATGCCACCGCCGCCGTCTTCGCGCGTCCATTTGTCTTCAAGAAAAACTTCTTTGCCATCGGCCCTTTCGACCTCTGCACAAATTTTATCCTGAATTTGTTTTATCCAATGCGAGAACTGCGCCTTCATTTTTAGTTGGGATATGATTTTACAGCATCTACAAACGCCTTGGCATTGTCAACCGGAACATTAGGCAAAATACCGTGGCCTAAGTTAGCGATATAGCGATGAGTACCGAAAGCATCAATCATTTTCGTCACCTCTTTTTTAATGGTTACCGGGTTAGTCAGCAATTTTGCCGGATCGAAATTGCCCTGTATCGTAATTTTCCCCACGGTTTGTTCGCGGGCATAATTGGCCGGTACGTTCCAGTCAATACCTACGCCCGAAGCCGACGTTTCGCTTATTTGTTGCAAAGCATACCAGCTACCTTTAGGAAACAAAATAACCGGGCAGGTTGGACTCAACGCATCTGCTATTCTTTTCAAATAAGGAAGCGCATACGCATCAAAATCGGCGGGCGATAGCATACCGCTCCAGCTATCAAATATCTGCACACAATCTGCACCGGCTTTAACCTGTGCTTTAAGATATTCAATAGTTGCCGTTGTAATTTTATCCAATAGCTGTGCAGCCAAAGCCGGTTCCGTAAAACAGAACTGCTTTGCCTTGTCAAAAGTTTTGCTGCCCTTGCCTTCAACCATATAACAAAGTATAGTAAATGGTGCACCGGCAAAACCGATTAATGGCACTCTGCCATTCAATTCCTTTTTGGTGAGTGATATGGCTCTGCATACGTAATCTAATCTCTCCGCAGCACCATCTACCTGCAAA
>CAIOTH010000168.1 GCA_903861145.1 uncultured Bacteroidota bacterium
GGTAATGCCTATAACATATTTGCAACCGGCTGATGTACCCTCCTGTAAATCGGAAGCCGTATCACCCACTTTGGCAACTTCATCGGCGGTTTTAATATTCAAGTCGGCCATTGCTTTATAAATCATATCGGGAAAGGGGCGCCCGTTATTTACCTCATCGCTGGTTACGGTAAGGTCAATCAAATTATTCTCTCTCCATTTTAACCGGTCGAAAATGGTATCGGCAATATCGCGGCTGAAGCCGGTATCAATGCCTACTTTAATTCCTTTTTCGTGCAGCGCAGTAAAGGTTTCTTCGGCATTCTTTTTTGATTTTACCGAGGGATCATTTTTGTAGAATGCAATCATTTCGGCAACAAAAGTTGCGTGAATTTTTGATACCAGTTCGCCGGTTTTTTCCTTCAAGTTAAATTTTCCCTCTAATAAGGTACGGATAGCTACCGGCTTCGGAATGCCCATTACACTATTGGCATCATCGCGGGTTATTTTGTAATTGTTTAATTCAAAACTCTTTATCAGGGCCTCATGCACGTTGTCTTTGTCTTCTACGGTTGTGCCCGCCATATCAAATACCACTAATTTTATTGCCATTGTTGCCTGTTTGAAAACCTACAAATGAATGTACTTTTTTGAAGAGTAATGTTAAGAATGTATTAAGAAGTGCCAATTTAGAATTTTAGAGCTAAAAACAAGAGCCTTTGCCACGAAGGCACTAAGACACTAAGAAATACAAATTTGATTGGATTCAAATTTTAACGACGGAAAATGCTTTTCTTAAATTTAATATAAAGCTCAACGGGAATTTACTTTCGATTTGTAATTTAGCAGTACGTTAATTTAAGTGGTATGCAAAAGCACGAAGCGGTTAAAACAGCCGAAGAAATAATTGAAATATTCAGAGTGAAAGGTGGCGAGGATTATGCGGGTGAAGAGATTACCCAGCTAGAACACGCCTGCCAGGCGGCACAACTTGCCGAGCAACAGGGCTATGACGATGAGGTGATACTGGCCGCACTACTGCATGACTTAGGACATTTGTTGAGCGATGATGAGGAAGACGACATGGATGGCTTTGGCGTTAAAGACCATGAAGCAGTGGGTGCTGAATTTTTAAAGCAACGCGGTTTTAGCGATAGAGTTACAACATTGGTTAAATCGCACGTAGCGGCAAAAAGATATTTGTGCTATGCCAACAAGCGCTATTATGACAACCTCTCAGAAGCCAGTAAAATGACCCTGCTTTACCAAGGCGGACCTATGACCGAGGCTGAAGCAAAAGCATTTGAACTGAACCCTTTAAAAACGCTGATTATTAAAATGCGCACATGGGATGAAGAGGCTAAAGTAACCAACGTACCCGTACCCAACATGCAGGTGTACAAGGATATGATCGTAAATCATTTGAAAAAATAAAGCGCACCTTATTTTTTCTTGAACGAAGTTTTATCAAAAACATAACCAAAACGGAAGGTGAGCACGTTGTTATGCTCATCAATTATCTTGCTTACACCCGGGTATTGTGCGCCCCTGATTGGAAGGAAAGAATAATCGAACTTAATACCCAGCATATAGTGTTGTTGAATAACAAAATTCAACATAGCAAAGCCACTTAGATCAAACTTGTTAGGCTGGCCATTGGGTGGATTGTTGGTGTCATCTTGCCCGGCTTCGGTCCGCTCCTTATATCTTACCATTACACCCGGACATAGACCTAAGCTAAACATCACTAGTTTTTTATCCTGAACGTTAATGGAAATGGGGACTTCTATATAATCCCACCCCACCCGGTATAATTGGCGCGAGGAGGAATCAATAACGCCCTGGTTATTTTGCTGGGTGAACTTTTGCTGCGCGCCCTTTTGCTCGTAGTTTAATTCCATCAGCACAGAGAAAAACTGGTGGAACCTGAAAAGTGCTCCAACCCCGGCATCTAAACCTATTTTGTTGTAACCGGCATAGCCATCGCCATCAATTTGGGCGCCATTAATGCCCACGTGGGCAATGGCTTTAATAATACCTTCCTTACGCCACTCCTGGGTAATACTGGTTTGTTCTTTTTTCTCTTTTACCCTTTTTGCCTGTTTTTGCTCATCACTAGGCTCCTCTTCCATGGGTTGGGTCATTTTTAGGGAATCCTGCACACGGTCGATAGAGTCTTGAACACGTTGTTTTTCGCGCTTATTCTTGCCAATATCGAAAATAAGTGCCCCGTTTTTGATTTCCTGGGCCATTATTACTATCGGAAATAAGAATATCAACAGTGTTAGTTTCTTCTTCATCTTTTCAAGTTTGTTCGGCGTTATGTTTGGTTTTAATAAATGTGCATCATTTAAAAGCGGTAAAGCCGTTTATATAAGTAGAGCACTTTTATTGGGTAGACAAAGATTTTGGTTTTGAGGATGTAAAATGCAATTTCTGTGAACAATTAACAATTAAGTAAAACAATGGCACTCAAATATAACGCTGCACTGCTAAAGAAGATAGAAGAAATTTTTAAGGAGGGCGGTTACACTGTAAGGTACGAGAAAGGAAGTTTTCAAAACGGCTTTTGCGTTTTGGAGAAAAGAAGGGTAGTGGTTATTAACCGCTTTCACGAACCCGATGCCCGTATAAACTCGATGATGGAGATTTTGGGGACTATTGAGGACCTTGAGTTGAGTAGCCTTTCGAGCGAAAGCTTAGAGCTTTATCAAAAAATAAAAGCCGAAAAGGCTGATACCCTTTTTGATAATAAAGAGACCCAATCTTTACTTCCTGATACCACAGTTTAAATAAGCTTCATTAGCTTAGCGCAAAATCAAACTATGGAGATTACATTCCTTGGAACAGGCACCTCAGGCGGAGTTCCGTTGATAGGCTGCCAATGCGAGGTTTGTAAATCGAGTGACACGCGCGACAAACGCTTGAGAACTTCTGTTCTTATAAGAGTAAACAAACTGGCTTTAACGATTGACTGCGGCCCTGATTTCAGGCAGCAAATGTTGCGCGAAGATGTGCGGCATATTGACGCTATACTAATGACCCACCAGCATAAGGACCATACCGGTGGGTTAGACGATATCCGCTCATTCAACTTTATCAATAAAAAAGCCGTAGATATTTATTGTGATGAAGCTACGGAGGCAGGAATAAGGGAACAATACAGCTATGTATTTAAGGATACCGAATATCCCTACATGCCCCGTGTGAATTTTATAAGGGTAGAAAACAAACCATTTACAATAGATGACCTTGAAGTGCAGCCTATAGAGGTGATGCACGCCACTATGCCGGTTAAAGGCTACCGGTTTGGGCACTTTACTTATATAACCGATGCCAAAACCATTACAGAGGAGGAAAGGAATAAGATAAGAGGAACAAAAATACTAGTGATAAATGCCTTGAGGCAAGATGCACATTACTCGCATTTTAATATTGACGAAGCGCTGCAATTAGCCGAAGAGGTTAAACCGCAGACAACTTACCTGATACACATGAGCCATCAGTTTGGATTGCATGCAGAAATGGAAAAGAAATTGCCGGCCGGGGTTATCCCCGCATACGACGGATTGAAATTTTCCCTCTAAAAATTTGGTAGCCGAAAAATTTATATAGATTTACCTGATTCGATAAACAATTAACACCCACATAACAGTAACATTATGGCAGATCTTTTCCGCAAGAAATCTATTGCTGAGTTAATGAAAATGACGGATGGGGAACATTCGTTAAAAAGAACTTTAGGCCCCTGGGCACTGGTTGCCTTGGGCATTGGTGCAATTATTGGTGCGGGCTTATTTGTTAGAACCGCCGCTGCAGCGGGTGAGCATGCAGGTGCTGCCGTAACGTTTTCGTTTATTATTGCGGCAGTGGCTTGTGCCTTTGCCGGTTTGTGTTATGCTGAGTTTGCTTCAATGATACCGATTGCCGGAAGTGCATATACCTATGCCTACGCAACCATGGGCGAATTAATAGCATGGATAATAGGATGGGCGCTGATATTAGAGTATGCTTTAGGAGCTGCAACCGTTTCGATTGCGTGGAGCGAGTACCTCAATAACCTGTTGGGGGGAATCATTCCTTATCAGCTATGCCATTCTCCGCTCGAAATTTCATCAGCAGGTGTACATGGCCTTATTAACTTACCCGCTTTATTTATCCTGCTTATGCTAACCCTGTTACTGATAAGAGGAACCCAGGCTTCTGCATCGGTAAATGCAATTATTGTATGTATTAAAGTAACGATTGTGTTGTTATTCATATTTATTGGCTGGAAGTTTATGAACAACGCCAACCATACGCCATACCTGATACCCGATAACGCCCCCCCTGTAGATTTAGGAAACGGAAAAGTATATGACTATTCACCGGCAGTTAATCACGGGTGGCTGGGTGTATTACGTGGTGCGGCGGTTGTATTTTTTGCATTTATTGGTTTTGATGCCGTATCTACTGCAGCACAAGAAGCTAAAAATCCGAAGCGCGATATGCCTATAGGTATATTGGGCTCGCTGGTAATATGCACGTTCCTTTATGTGTTATTCTCTTACGTACTAACCGGAGTTGCTCCCTATACCGATTTTGTGAAGGCAGGTAAGGAAGCTTCAGTTGCATATGCCATTCAACATTACATGGTGGGTTATCAGTGGTTATCGCCGCTAATTTCGATAGCTATTCTTGCAGGGTTTTCCTCAGTTATATTGGTGATGCTGTTAGGCCAATCGCGCGTATTTTACTCTATGAGTAATGATGGCCTACTACCTCCTGTTTTTGCCGATCTGCACCCAAAATTTAAAACACCCTGGAAATCGAATCTCATCCTGTTTGTTTTTGTAGGCTTGTTTGCCGCATTTATACCCGGCAGCGTTGCCGGCGACCTAACATCTATAGGTACTTTATTTGCATTTGTATTGGTGTGTGTTGGTGTTATGAGGTTAAGAAAAACAGATCCTGAGCGCGTTCGTCCTTTTAGAGCGCCATTTGTTCCTTTAACTCCTATTTTGGGTATTATCGTATGCTCAGCTATGATTATAACCCTTGACAAAACCACGTTGCTTACAGCCTTAGGATGGATGATTGCAGGACTTATTATTTACTTTAGATACAGTCAATCGCGTAGCAAACTCAGTAAGTAGATAATAAGAATTTGGTACCATTGAACCTTCAAGGCGGAAACAGGATATATGTCTGAACAAAAAAAATCGCTCAACTTACTGGATGCAACTTTAATTGTATCGGGGTCGATGATAGGCTCAGGTATTTTTATAGTGAGTGCTGATATGGCACGAACTGTCGGCGGACCGGGTTGGATGTTATTGCTTTGGGTAATAGCCGGTTTGCTTACCATTTTTGCCGCGCTTAGTTATGGCGAGTTGGCAGGTATGTTTCCGCATGCGGGTGGGCAATATGTTTATTTGCGAGAGGCTTACCACCCGGTAGTTGGTTTTTTATATGGATGGAGTTTGTTTGCGGTTGTTCAATCGGGAACTATTGCGGCGGTGGCTGTTGCTTTTGCTAAGTATACAGGTGTGATTTTTCCGGTGTTTAGTGAGAATAATATTTTGTATACCATAGGTACGTTCAAAATTTCCGCCGCGCAGGTGCTGGGGATATTTTCTATTCTGCTGCTTACTTTTATTAATGCACGGGGTATTAATTATGGTAAAATTATTGTCAGGTTTTTTACCTCAACCAAGCTAATTGCGTTGTTTGGCTTGATTGTGTTGGGCATTTTTATTTGCGGCAATCACGAAATATGGAACGAAAACCTAAAACATTTTTGGGATTTTGGAGCATATACTGCCGATGAAACCGGCAAAGTAAGTTTTCAGAAGTTAACCACGCTTGGATTACTGGCAGCCATTGGTGCAGGACTTGTTGGCTCATTGTTTAGCAGCGATGCATGGAACAATGTAACTTTTATTGCCGGTGAGATTGAAAACCCTAAGCGCAGTATTCCGCTTAGTTTGTTTTTCGGAACAGTAATAGTTATCAGCCTTTATTTATTGGTGAATGTTGCTTACTTATTCCTCCTCCCCTTTTACGGCGACCCTCTAGCAACGACAGCGTTAGGCAAGGGAATTATGTTTGCTGAAAAAGATAGGGTAGCGACGGCTTCTGCTATGCAGATATTCGGGGCACCGGCTACCATTATTATGGCTGTGCTGATTATGGTTTCAACCTTTGGTTGCAATAATGGGATTGTATTAAGCAGTGTAAGGGTTTACCAGGCTATGGCTAAGGATGGTTTGTTTTTCGACAAGATGAAAGACAACAATAAGTTTGGTGTGCCGGGTTATGCGCTTTGGGTACAATTTGCCTGGGCGGGTTTATTATGTTTTTCGGGTAAATACGGCGACTTGCTGAACTATGTAATGTTTGCGGTAATGCTGTTTTACATTATTACCATAGTTGGCATTTTTGTTTTGCGCAAAAAAATGCCCGATGCCGAAAGGCCTTACAAAGCTTTTGGATACCCGGTGGTGCCAATTATCTATATCGTTTTGGTTTCGGCGTTTTGTTTGAACCTGCTTATTACCAAACCGCTTTATAGCTGGCCGGGATTAGGGATAGTATTATTGGGCTTACCGATATATTATTTTTGGAAACACAAGAAAGCCTAATACAATAGAACGCTGATTTATTATGATTTTGATGATTAATGATGATTTTAAAAATTCATTTTATAGAAAACCATGAACCTAGAGAAGAAATTAAATGAAGTAATAAGGAATGTGCCCGATTTTCCGAAGCCGGGGATTATGTTTAAGGATATAACACCCATATTTTTAGACGCCGAGCTTTGTGATGAGATAACGGAGAATATCATCAATACGTTTCTACACAATCACGGAAAAATAGATGCTGTTTGCGCTATTGAAAGCCGCGGTTTTTTTATTGGGGTGTTGATAGCTAATAAACTGCGCATTCCGCTTTTCCCGGTACGCAAGGCGGGTAAGTTGCCGGCTAAAACCAGGTCATTTTCTTACGATTTAGAGTATGGCTCGGCTACATTGGAAATACATACTGATGTGGTGAAGAAAGGCTGGAACGTAATGATACACGACGACATTCTAGCAACAGGCGGCACTGCCATGGCAGCGGCTGAATTGGTTAAGGCTGAAGGAGGCAATGTAGCGGGGTTCTCATTCATCGCTACGCTTGATTTTTTGAAGGGTAGGGATAGGATAATGCCTTATTCGAAAAATATTGTTGCTGCTATTGAGTTTACATGATCATGATCAGGGCGATTTCATCAATATTCATTTTACCGCTATTTTTTCTAATAAGCTGCAATACCCCGCGAACAATTCATGGAGATTATTGTGTCACTCAAAACGGCAATGAATGGCTACATCTACAACAAAAAAACAAGTTCACCCTTTGCTATTGGTTTTGTTCTCTTGCACATGGTTGTGATAGTGGAACCTACACAATACGGCATGATTCGCTGATATTGAATTTTCCTTTAATAAAAAGTCATACTAAATGCTATACCATCGACTCTATGGCATATTATACAGATAGCGATGAGCTATTGCTTTATAAAATGGTGCCGATCAAAAAGTGCGAGGAGATATCCGAAATACCAACTCGGACATCGGTTTATTTTATACGGTTCGGTAAAATTTACGGAGTCAAAAATAAATCAACATATAAGGAGTTCTGGAAAAAAATAAAAGTCTAGAAATTAGGTAAACAAGTATTGAGACCATCCAAATGAAAGCGATATTAGTTGCCTGATCCTTGAATGCTCACAAATGGACAGTTTTTTCCCAACATTGGGCGGTTTTTGCTATCTTCGCACCCTCTCAAATACTAAAAACATAGCTAACCATGGGATCTGCTACTGCACATGCTAATGACACTACCGGAATGAATTTCGATTACAACGAAAACCAGATAATGATTGCCCAGTCCATAAAGGATTTTGCTGACCGTGAAATACGACCAAATTTGATGGTATGGGATGAGGCGCAAACTTTCCCTAAAGAGCTGTTCCACAAAATGGGTGAGCTTGGCTTTATGGGGGTATTTATACCAGAGGTATACGGTGGTGCCGGTTTTAGCTATTTTGAATATGTAACTGTGGTTTCGGAAATATCGAAGGTTTGTGGTTCAATAGGTTTATCTGTTGCGGCGCATAACTCGCTTTGCACCGGGCATATTTACTACCATGGCACTGAAGAGCAGAAGAAAAAATACTTGCCTAAACTGGCTACCGGCCAATGGATAGGCGCATGGGCATTGACTGAACCCAATACAGGCTCAGATGCTATGCGTATGAAATGCACTGCTAAAAAGGTTGATGGTGGTTGGATATTGAACGGCACCAAATGCTGGATTACACACGGTATTAGCAGCGATGTAATTGTAGCGATTGTTAGAACAGGTGAACTGTTAGATACCAAAGGCATGACCGCTTTTATTATTGAAAGAGGGGCTAAGGGATTAAAGGCAGGCAAGAAGGAAAATAAACTGGGCATGCGTGCCTCGGAAACTGCAGAGGTGATATTTGAAGATTGTTTTGTGCCTGACGCGCAGGTTGTAGGAGGAGAATCTAAAATCGGCACGGGCTTTCAGCAAGCTATGCAGATATTGGATGGGGGTAGAATTTCGATTGCCTCGCTGGGGTTAGGTATTGCCAAAGGCGCTTACGAGGCATCGGTTAAGTATGCTAAGGAGCGCGAACAGTTTGGACAGCCGATTAGCAACTTCCAGGCAATAGCTTTTAAACTGGCTGATATGGCTACCAAAATTGAAGCAGGCGAACTGTTAACTATGCAGGCAGCGTTTTTGAAAAATACGGGCCAGAAAATGACTAAAGAATCGGCTTTTGCCAAGTATTTCACTTCGGAAACTGCGGTTGAGGTTTCGACCGATGCTGTGCAGATTTTTGGGGGTTATGGGTATACTAAAGATTTTCCGGTTGAGAAATTCTATCGTGACTCTAAGCTTTGCACTATTGGTGAGGGAACTTCGGAAGTTCAGAAGCTGGTTATCTCTCGCGAGATTATGAAAGGAAATATTTAGGCCTTTTTTGTGGAAATGGGGACTAAATGGCAGTTTTTGTGCATAATCGTCTATTTTAAAAGTCTATAAAGTTTGTTTTTTACCAAGTAAGTTTTATTTTTGCATTCCAAAATTTAATACACACATGCTAATAATTGACGCAAGAGAATCAGAATCGATAGACAGAGCACTTAAGAAGTACAAGAAAAAGTTCGAAAAAGCGGGCATTCTTCGTCAGCTTCGCGAGCGTCAGACTTTTACTAAACCAAGTGTTAGAAAAAGAACTACGGTTTTGAAAGCGGCTTATATCCAGACTTTGAAAATGGAACTAGAAGGATAATATCCTTCCATCAAGATAACTTTCAAGCTCATTCCGGTAACGGGATGGGCTTTTGTTTTTAATACTGCCCAACCACATAATACGGGTTGAAATGTGCAATCAACCAAGCACTGCAACGTTTACCTTTGACAGATGCACGCTTTAACCCAATCCTTCTTCAGTTATATTGAGTACGAAAAACGATACTCGGGCCATACGCTGGAGGCTTACAAAAGCGACCTGGACCAGTTTGCCATTTTCCTTACAAAGAATGAGAGCAATGATATTCCGTTTGCCACACACCACGATATACGCAACTGGATTGTGAACATGATGGAACAGAAAGTTTCGGCGCGCTCCATCAACCGTAAAATATCTACCCTTAAATCTTTCTATAAGTTTTTGATGAGGAAGGGAGAGATTAAGAAGAGCCCATTAGGCAAAGTGCAATCGCCCAAAACATCAAAACGCTTACCGGTTTTTGTTGAGTTGCCGGGGATTGAAAAGTTGCTGAAGGAAGTTGAATTCCCCGAAGGGTATGAAGGCCTGCGCGATAAAATGATTATCGAGCTTTTTTATGGCACCGGTATGCGGCGTAACGAATTGATTAATCTGAAGGAGGCCGACGTTGACAGTTATAACTCTCAAATTAAAGTGCTGGGCAAGGGAAATAAAGAGCGGTTGATACCCATTCATCCGGGACTATTAGCCTCGGTAAAAAACTTTATAGCGGAGAAGAAGAAACTGCTTGAGATTGGTGGAGAGCCCTATTTAATTGTAAGCGAGAAAGGCAAAAAACTTGAGCCCGGTATAGTTTACCATGTGGTTAAAAAGTATTTGAATATGGTAACCACCGTAGATAAAAAGAGTCCGCATGTTTTGAGGCATACCTTTGCTACGCACCTAATGAATAACGGTGCCGATATTAATGCGGTGAAGGAATTATTAGGTCACACCAGCCTGGCGGCTACCCAGGTTTATACCCATAATACCATTGATAAGCTGAAGGAAATATACCGCCAGGCGCACCCCAAGGCTTAACTTATATTGGCTTTTATATAAACCAACCTTTATATTGGCTTTATCTTCTCCTAACAATCAAACCCGTTATTTGCAGAGGCTTTTGGGCCATATTAAAAATAGAAAAGTAAACCTCTGTTGTGAAACAGGGGTTTTCGGATTTTAAGGGGGTACCTTGACAAGGGGCACTCCGGTCTAAATTAAAAAATACAGGTTCACGCAAAGTCCGCAAAGAGAATCGCAAAGGACCGCAAAGGAAAATAAAATTCTTTGCGGTCCTTTGCGTGAACCTGTATTAATGGTATCAACCTAACACAAAATACTTTAGACCTCATTCGTTCGACCTGAATACTAAAAATAATAGGAACGTAAGACTTTTTTGTATATTCGCTATCCCAATTAGCTAATATAATTAGTGATGCATTTTGCCATAGTAGATATTGAAACCACAGGAGGCCATGCCACGGGCAATGGCATTACTGAAATTTCTATACAGGTGCACGATGGCCATAAGCTGGTTAAGCAATACGAAACGCTTATTAACCCGCTACAATCTATACCCTACTACATACGCGGCTTAACCGGCATTGACGATGCCATGGTGGCCCATGCGCCTATTTTTAGCGAGGTAGCCGAACAGATTTACGAAACCCTGCAAGGCTGCGTGTTTGTGGCGCATAGCGTCAACTTCGATTACTCGTTTGTAAAGCATGCGCTGCAGAGTTGCGGTTACGAGCTTAACCTTAAAAAGCTGTGCACCGTTAGGATGAGCCGAAAGATATTTCCGGGGCTGCCATCGTATAGCCTGGGTAAAATTTGTGCTTACCACGGTATCGAAATTAATAACCGGCACCGGGCCGGTGGCGATGCCGAGGCTACCGTTAAGCTATTTGAGTTGCTGCTTAAACATGATACTGAAGATTTAATTGGTAAAGCGCTAAAGCGAAACTCGAAAGAGCAGGCTTTGCCACCCAATTTGCCACGCGAACATTTTGAGCAGTTACCGAATGCGCCCGGCGTGTATTACTTCCACAACCAAAAGGGGAAAATAGTTTACGTGGGCAAGGCGGTTGATATAAAGAAGCGGGTAAGCAGCCACTTTAGTAATAACTCGCCCAACAAGCAAAAGCAGGATTTTTTGCGCTCCATACACGGCATTAGCTGCGAACCTTGCGGCAACGAGTTGATGGCATTGATATTAGAGAGCCACCAGATAAAACATTTGTGGCCCGAGCATAACCGGTCGCAAAAAAGGTTTGAACCGGTGTTTGGCATTATGGAATACCAGGACCAGCGCGGGTTTAGAAGGCTGGCGCTTGATAAAATACGCAAGAATGCGCAGCCACCACTAATTGCCTTTAGCAATATGATTGACGGATTAAGTGTGCTGAAACAAACCGCCGAAGAGCATGATTTGTGCCTGCGCCTAACCGGTATTGCTACCGACCCCACCGCCTGCGAAGAAAAAGGCTGCCCCTGCATTACCGGTAAAAAAATTGGGGTGGCGCTGCACAACAAAAAGGTTGCTGTTGCGGTAAAGGCGTTTAGCAATAACCAATCGTTTGTTATTGTTGAGAAAGGCCGAAGCAAAAACGAAATTGCCCTGGTGGTGGTAGATAACGGCGCATTTAAACGCATGGGCTACCTACCCGAAAAGGAATTTAAAAAGAGTAAGCTTAAGCCTGCCGTTTTAGAAACCTTGCCCCTCTACCGCGAGAATTTTAATATCCGCCAAATTATTTCGGGGTATTGCGAGAGGCATCCGGAGAATGTGGTGGGGTTGTAACTATCCATTCATCTCAAAATTTCCAATACCGCAATGGGGTTGCCCATGCTTCGCAAGGGCCGGGCCTGCTCCGACACTTTCGTCGGCAGCTATCCGCTACAACCGCAAAGCCGGTTTCCGCTACTATCCCTAACCCGAACAGCCCCGACAAAAAAAACAAAATCGTCTTTGCGAGAAGGCTTTGCGACGAAGCAATCTCGTATTGGGTCTTTAAACGTATATGAATACTTTGGCCATCACCACCTGAATTTCATTTGGGAACTTTTGGGTAGTTTTGGGTAGTTTTTCAAACGCACTCCGCACCTTGGCTCTTAATTCCTGACAACAAAAAATGTGTAAACTTTTGTAAACTTTTCTATAAATCGCTATTTGTTATTTATTGATTATCAATATTATACAACTGCAAAAATGCTCAAAAATAAGTCATTTTCAAAAGTGTAAACCTTTTTACAAGTCACTGATTATCATGAATCCACCGCCACAAAAACTCATTTCCACCCAAAAAAAAGCTATAAAATCCCTCATTTCCCAACCCCCAATAAACATTACCCACCCACATGCACCATCATTTCAAAGAACAATAAACACAACCCAACGGTATTTACATAAGCACGTAAACACCTGAAAACGCAAACACATTTAAAATCCATTTCGTATTATATTACGAAGTTAAAACAATGGCACCAATACCACAAGGGGTGTCGATAACTTAAACCGGCCAAACCTTTCAGGTCTAAGCAACGCCCATGCCTGTCCAACACCTGAAAGGTTTTTACAAGATGACCGTTGGCTGTTTGTATTAAAATAAAACAAATGTCATTGCGAGGATAATTCACGTAAAAAATAACAGAGGTATTGTCCGTGGCAATCTTCAACTTTGTCTTTCATTGGTAATGTGCAATTTAAAGACAAAGTTGAAGATTGCCACAGCCCTTTCTCTAAAATTAATATTGGAAAAGGCTTCGCAATGACACTCAATTTTATTTAAAAACCAGGACTACGTAAGGGGCGGCTGTTTGCATTTCTGGGCAGCGGTTCTCCCCAGTGGGGAGTAAGAGGGTTGCCTAGCCTACCCCAAAAAACGACGGTTTTCCGTCATTGCAAGGACGGATTTAATGTATTTTATTTGAATAAATTACATTGAACAGTTAAATACTATAAAAATGAATTATAATTTAAGCAACCTTGATCCCTATGCATTTGAAAAGTTAATTCAAAGTATTACGAAAGCGATTATTGGTAATGGTGCCATTAGCTTTGGACAAGGTGCGGATGGTGGGCGTGAGGCAACCTTTCAAGGTAAAGCGCCTTATCCAAGCGTCACCGAAAAATGGGACGGCTATTGGGTTATACAAGCTAAATATAAAATGGTTCAAAGAGAAACGGACCTTAAGGATTTTTCTTGGCTAAAAGTGCAAATAGAAGCAGAATTAAAGAAATATAAGAGCCGAAAAACGAAAGTGGTGAAGCCAGATAACTTCCTTTTTTTTACAAACATAAGGTTAACCGCCGTCGCAAAAACCGGTGGAAGGGACAAGGCAAGTAAACTTGAGAAAAGTCTTGAAAAAGATTATAATATTAAGCACATCAAAATAATCGGCTATGATGACTTAGTCGATTATCTCAATTCCAACCGGGATATTGCCACCACCTTTGCAAGTTTTATTTTGCCAAGTGACATTATTCATGAACTGCATGACCGTCTAAAGTTGCAAAATACCAAGAATGTAAAAAGAATACATGATGCCTTGACCCGATTTCTGGAATTGGAGTTCAAGGATAATACCCAATCAAAACTTGACCATGCTGGTAAATTAACCAGTGACAAAGTGAATTTGGATAAGGTCTTTATTGATTTATTGGCTGTACCCGATAATAAATTTGTTATAGAGCAAAAGCCAGCAAAATTTGTTAAGAGAATTGTTGAAGTCGGTAATTTGGTACATAGTGGGCTATCATGCTAAAATAAACCACCGGTTACGGCAGGTGGGGGCGTTTTACCAATGTGGCGGTAAGCCAGCTCAGTGGCTTCGCGGCCACGGGGGGTGCGTTTAATAAAGCCTTCCTTAATCAAAAAGGGTTCGTATACTTCTTCTATGGTGCCGGCCTCCTCTCCCACTGCGGTGGCAATGGTGGTAAGGCCAACCGGTCCGCCTTTAAACTTTTCTATAATGGCAGAGAGGATGCGGTTGTCCATTTCATCAAGGCCATGTAAGTCAACGTTCAGGGCTTCGAGGGCATATTTGGTAATGGCAAGCGTAATGGTGCCATCGCCTTTTACCTGGGCGAAATCGCGCACGCGGCGTAACAGCAAATTGGCAATACGCGGAGTGCCGCGGCTTCGGCGGGCAATTTCGTAAGCAGCATCCTCGTTAATTTCTGCCTTCAAAATTTTAGCCGAGCGCTTAATGATGTTTTTAAGCACCTCCGCATCGTAATACTCCATGCGGCAGGTAATGCCAAAGCGCGAGCGCAATGGCGCCGTAAGCAGGCCCGAGCGCGTTGTAGCGCCAACCAACGTAAAAGGGTTAAGCGTAATTTGCACCGAGCGGGCATTGGGCCCGCTATCAATCATAATATCGATTTTATAGTCCTCCATAGCACTATAGAGGTATTCTTCCACCACCGGTGAGAGGCGGTGTATTTCATCTATAAAAAGGACATCGTTGGTTTCGAGATTAGTGAGCAGGCCCGCAAGGTCGCCGGGTTTTTCCATCACCGGTCCCGAGGTAATTTTAATGCCCACGTTCATTTCGTTGGCTATGATGTTAGAGAGCGTTGTTTTGCCTAAGCCCGGAGGGCCGTGTAGCAACACATGGTCCAGGGCTTCGTTACGTTGTTTGGCGGCCTTGATAAATACAAAAAGGTTATCTACAATTTTGGGCTGTCCCATAAAATCGTCAATCGCCTTGGGCCTAAGGGCGCGTTCAACCTCAAACTCCTCGGGGCTTAAATCGTCTTTTTCGGGATCTAAATTCTTGTTCATTGCACTACAAGTTTCGTGAAACTTTCGTGAAACTTTCAGGAAGATTTGAACTTAGCAACTATTAAAACAAATGAACATAGCCACAAAGGCACTAAGAACACAAAGGAAAGGCACAGGTTTAATGCTTTTAACCTCAAAAGGTGTATTTGCTATATAAAACTTAGTGCCTTCGTGCCTTTGTGGCAAGCAGTTTTGCAGTTAAATAGCTTCTTAACAACCGCGGCGCTTAATTTCTTTGTTTATCAGCGATAATTCGCGGGTGGTTTGCCCGGCTACAGAGGTATTTTCCTGGGCCCGGCGTATTAAGTAGGGTATTACCTCTTTTACCGGCCCGTAAGGCAAATACTTGGTAGCATTAAAGCCAAGCTTAGCCTGGTTGAATGTTACGTTATCGCCCATGCCATACAATTGCGAAAACTGGATGCGGGGGTTGCCCGGGTCAATTTTCTTTTTGTGGGTAAACTCCATAGCCAGTTGGTTGCTCAGCTCGCTTTGCGAAGCAACACATACGTATAGGTTATCGAGATTATCGAGGCAAATATTTACGGCCTCATTAAAGTCTTCGTCTACCTCTTTTTTGCTGCGGTGGATAGGTGATTTATAGCCCATCTCCTTAGCGCGCTCACGTTCTTTTTCCATGTAGGCACCACGCACCAGCTTTGCCCCTAAAATATATTGGCCTGCATCAGCCCGTTTAATCTGGCTTTGTAAATAGGCCAACCTATCGTGCCGGTATAATTGAAAGGTGTTGAACACAATGCATTTGCCGCGGTTATATTTCTCCATCATCTCTTCTACCATTTCGTCAAGCGGGTTTTGTATCCAGCTTTCTTCGGCATCAACGTATAGCGGCACATCGTTCTTTTCGGCAACGTTGCATATTTTTTCGAAGCGCTTTTTTACTGCCACAAACTCACGCTTTTCATCGGCATCAAGTTGCCCGCCGCCCTGTATTTTTTCAAACAACCCGTGGCGCCCGAAACCGGTAAGTTTAATGCACAAGGCCTTTACCGATTTGTTCTTACCGGCAAATTGCAATGCTTCAATATTGTGCTCAACTGTTTTATTAAAGTCCTCTTCGCGTTCTTTTAACTCAACACCATAATTCAGCAAAACACCAACGCCGCTTTTATCCAAATTTTGAATCGTCTTTTTGCATTCGTCAAAGGTTTCGCCGCCGCAAAAGTGATTGTAAACGGTATACCTGAAAAGTGGTGAAACCGGCAGATGTAATGACAAGGCAAAATTGGCCAATGAACTACCAAGGCTAACCAATCCATTATTGCTCATTAACTGAAACAGGGCTTTGGCTTTTTTCAATTCGCCGTTACTACGGTCGGCATATGCTACTTCTGTATTCTCAAAAATATCGGGCGATATTTTCATGGTTATTGATTTTGATTTACTGTTAAAACCGCGGCGAAGTTGAGAAAATATCACAAGAAAGCAACTGACGTATTTCATGTTGATGGCATATAGTTATACCTGATGCTAAAAGCTGAACAATATCGGCTGAATTGCTATTTTTAATTTTCTAAACCCCTGTCCACCACGTGATAACGATAGTTGCTGTTTTAATGGGATTAATTGTAGGTGCAGCCCTGGCCTTTTTCTACGCAAAAAGCCAGAGTGGAAGCCTATTGAGCACCGCCAACGAAAAAGCGCGCATACTTGAATCTACAGTTAACGAACTTAAGCAGGATATTAAGAACGTAACCCAAAGCGCGGAAGGCCGCCTACAGGAAGAACGCAAAAACGCCGAAGCCAGATTGTTACAGGAAAGAAATGTTGCCCAAACCCAATTACAAGATGAGCGAAAAAAGGTTGAAGCTTTGAGTACGGATTACTCAAAGGCAAAGACTGAGAATGAAAACAACGAGAAGAGGCTGGCAGAACAGAAGGGAGAACTGGAACAGTTGAATAAGAAGTTCACTACGGAATTTGAAAACCTCGCTAACAGGATTTTAGATGAAAAAAGCCAAAAATTCACCGACCAGAATAGAACCAACCTTGATATTATTCTCAACCCGTTTAAAGAGAAACTAAAGGAGTTTGAAAACAAGGTAGACCAAACTTATAGGGCAGAATCGGCAGAAAGAATTACGTTAAAGACCGAGATTAAAAACCTGGTTGAACTGAACAAGCAAATAAGCGAGGAAGCCAATAACCTGGCAACCGCTTTAAAGGGCGATAACAAACAACAAGGAAACTGGGGTGAATTGGTGCTTGAGAAAGTGCTTGAACGCTCGGGCCTTGTTGAAGGAACCGAATACAAAACACAGATAACCTCAACCAATGTTGATGGCGATAAAATAAGGCCCGATGTAGTTATTTTTTTACCGGACGACAAGCATGTAATTGTTGACTCGAAAGTATCGCTGATTGCTTACAATGCATGTGTAAATTCAGTGAGTGAGGAAGAAAGGTTAAAGTATTTAAAGCTCCATATTGAATCGTTGCGAAGCCATATAAAATTACTGAGCGACAAGAACTACCAAACTGCAGCAGGTTTTGAATCGCCTGATTTTGTGCTGCTGTTTGTGCCGATTGAATCGTCATTTAGCTTAGCCGTGCAAGGCGATGCAGAGTTGTTCAATTATGCATGGGATAGAAAAATCGTAATTGTAAGCCCGTCAACTTTATTGGCAACGTTAAGAACCATTGCCTCTATATGGAAGCAGGAACGCCAAACCCGAAATGCATTGCAAATTGCAGAAGAGGGAGGAAAGCTATATGACAAGTTTGTTACTTTTTACGACGACCTTAAAAACGTTGGCAAGAAAATGGAAGACGCTAAAGAGAGCTATGTAGACGCTATGAAGAAACTATATGATGGCAGCGGAAACCTTGTAAAGCGTGCCGAAAAAATGCGGGAGTTGGGAGCCAAAACAACCAAGCAGTTACCACAAAATATTATTGACCGGGCATCAGAATAAAACTATGTTTTCACTCATCATATATATCATTATTGCAGCAGTTGGGTTTACTATGGTTTTTCTGTATAAGCAAACCTATACCTCCGCCGAAATACTAAAGCCGGACCCGGAAAGGCTGAAAAAGATATTTATGATTTTTTTCGGAGTTGCTGCGGTTGTTACGTTTGCGCTATCATGGTTTACCACTTACCAACTTCAAAGTTCGAACATACCTTTAGAGGGCTCTATCAAATATCAGAACATGAAATCGATTATGATATTTGCGCTCAACTTTTCGTTTTTGGTAATGATGGTGCTCGCCAATGCATATTCGCTATCTCTTAAAAAGCTGGCAGTGGTGCCATACTTAATGCTGATTGCTTTTTATGTATTGTTTGTTCTGAAAGACGCTTATATAATTTCCGACTATTTCTCGCTGTGGCAAAAGTCTTTAAAAATGCTGAAGGGCGATTTGCCCGGTTTTCATAGCACTGCCTGGGTAAAATGCTGGATGGGAGCTGCCGTTACGGCTTTTAACGTTGTATTAATTTGGTTTGGTTTGAGAAAGTAGAGCAACGAACTATTCCGGGTTCCAAATTTTCCAACTTCGTTCGGCCTGTATGTGCAACATTTCAAGGCCGTTTTTAGTTTTAGCCCCTCTTTCACTTCCCTTCTTCAAGAAAACAGTTTCTTCAGGGTTGTATACCAAGTCGAATAAAAAGTCCTTACCGCTTAATTTAGAATATGGCAAATCGGGGAAGGTTTCTACATCAGGAAACATGCCCTGAGGAGTAGTATTTACAAAGAGGTTGGATGATTTAAGGTGTTTGGATATTTCATTATAACCAATCCGGTTATCGCCAAACTGGCGAGATACCATCATGAAGTTGATGCCCAAATTCATCAGCACATAGCAAACCGCCCGTGCTGAACCACCGGTGCCTAAAACAAATGCCTGCTCGGGCATTTCGGTTAAAAAATGCTTTATTGATTGTTCAAAAGCGGGTGCATCAGTATTGTATCCCTTTAAAAAGCCGTTGGTTATTTGAATGCAATTAACCGCCCCAATAGCTTTAGCCGTTGGGTCAATTTCGTTCAAAAATTCCATGACCGATTCTTTGTACGGTATGGTCACATTCAACCCCTTGAGACCCGGATTGTTTCCTAAAAACGGTAAAAAGCTTTCAATAAAAGGAAGTGGGTAAAGATGGTAACTGTGGTCTTCAATTCCCTCCTGCCCAAACTTCTCTTCAAAATACTTTTTAGAGAATGAATGCGTAAGAGGATATCCTATTAATCCGTAGGTGTTCATGCCTGTTTGGCTTGCCCTTTGCCCTTAAAAAACTGCCATACCACAGGCAGGATGGATACAAAAATGATAAGCAATATTACCTTTTCGAAGTTATTCTTAACAATTTCAATACCTCCAAACCAATAGCCCATTGCAGTAACACCGCCTACCCAAAGCACCGCCCCTGCGATACAGAACATTATGTAGCGGCCATAATTCATACTTCCGGCACCGGCTACAAAGGGCGCAATGGTCCTTATAATAGGAATGAAGCGAGCCATAATTACGGTCTTGCCACCGTTTTTCTCGTAATACTCATGAGTTTGATCCAGATACTCGCGCTTGAAGAAAAGTATCCTTTCGCGCTTTTTAATTTGCTCGCCAAAAAATTTCCCCACAAAATAGTTGACGTTATCGCCCAACAACGCAGCTAAAATGAGCAGCGGTATCGCTACCTCAAGCTTAAGCGCACCGGTAGCGGCAATGGCGGCTCCTATAATAAAAAGAAGCGAATCGCCCGGCAGTAAGGGCATAAATACCAGGCCGGTTTCAACAAAAATGATGAGAAAGAATACTACGTAAAAAGCAGTATTGTACTGTGCAATTAGGTGGTTGATGCAATCCGGGTTCCTGAGATTCTTAATCAACTCGATAGCAAGGTGAAAATATTGTTCCATAATTAGGAGCAAAGAAAACAAAAATGTGCAACCATTTTAGTCAAACTTTTATCTTTGAAGCTGACACAGGTTTTAACATTTCACTTAGTTCCTTTTTTGACTCAAAACATGAAGAAGCTTTACCCCCTTTTCGTAATATTATTGCTTTGGATAAATTCATATCCCCAGGGCCAAACAAACAATTGGTATTTTGGAGCCTTTGCAGGCGTTACGTTTAGCAGTGGGGTGCCGGTTGCAGTAACCACTAGCGCATTATCCACAGGTGAGGGTTGCGCTACCATTTCGGATAAATATGGTAACCTGCTCTTTTATACCGACGGTATAAAGGTGTGGAATAAGAATAACGTACAGATGACCAATGGGTTTGGCTTAAACGGCGATCCATCGGCGGCACAATCTGCCACCATTGTGCCTGCCCTCGGCAATTCAACCTTGTTTTACATTTTTACGGTTGCCGCACAAGGTAATCCGGCAGGGGTTTGTTGGTCGCAAGTGGACTTAACGCTAAATGGGGGGCTGGGCGATGTAGTAGTAGCCACAAAAAACACAACCCTCTTTACGCCAAGTGCGGAAAAATTATGCGCGGTTAAACATGCTAATGGCTTGTACGTTTGGGTAGTGGCACATGGGTTTACCGACAATGCTTTTCACGCATACCTGGTAGATTGTAACGGAGTTGAAGCACCGGTAATAAGCAATGTTGGGCAAAATGAAACAGCGCCTGGGTGGGGATATATGGTTGCTTCCTCAGATGGTAAAAAGCTTGCAAAAGCATCGGCAAACGTGGGATTTGAGTTAGTTGATTTTAATAATTCAACCGGTGCGGTTTCCAATCCGGTCTTTTTGGGCAATCCAACTTCGCCGTATGGCATTTCATTTTCGCCCGATAACAATGTGCTTTACGGAATTAAAATAAATAACGGCTCAATTTGGCAGTGGAATTTAGCGGCTGGTACACCTGCGGCGATAATTGCATCAATGACTCAAATTGGAACGGCCATGGGTACCGGTGCTTATAAAGGCGGCGCATTACAATTAGGACCGAATGGAAAAATGTATTTTCCACAGTATAATCAAGCATTTTTAAGCTGTATCAATAACCCAAATGTATTGGGAGTTGGCTGCAATATCCAGTTTAATGCGGTTAGTTTATCGGGACGTAATGCTATTTTGGGCTTACCTCCATTTATTCAAAGTTATTTTGACACTGCCGCAGTAATTCAATACACTGATACGTGTTTTCAGCACCCTACAAACTTTTCAGTAAGTGGAAACACGGGGTTACTTGATTCGGTTTACTGGAATTTTGCTGATCCTTCATCAGGAGCTCAGAATACATCAACCGCGCTAATAACCGCGCATACCTTCACTTCACCCGGTACTTTCAATGTTCAGCTCATCCGCTACCTATCCTGCGTGGCAGACACCAACTATCAAAATGTTACGATTTTGGCACCGGTTACCTCATCCCAAAATATCGCCACATGCCCCGGCACCGCAGTTACCCTGCCTGACGGATCGACGGTTACAAATGCCGGTACCTATACCAGCACTATTACCGCTGCCTCAGGTTGCGATAGTATTGTTATTACCATCGTAACTTACGATTCGGTACATGCCACTCCGGTTCAAGCAATATGTAAAGGGCAATCGGCGCAGTTAAACGCCACCGGTGCCTCGTATTATTCGTGGACGCCCACTGCAAATCTCAGCAATCCAAATATTGCCAATCCTATAGTATCGCCAACAACTACAACCACGTATACCGTTTCGGGCCTCGAACCACTGGATAATTTAATTGTGAATGGAGATTTTTCGCAGGGTAACACAGGCTTCTCTTCGGGATACGCTTATACCCCACCGCCTAACAATAACCAAGGGCAATATTGGGTTTCTACCAACGCTCAGCCCTGGAACGGAGGAATGGCACCCTGTGGCGACCATACCACCGGCACCGGTAATATGCTATTAGTTAACGGGGCAACAACACCTAACGTATCAGTTTGGTGCCAAACTGTAAATGTAACGCCCAATACTAATTATGCGTTTTCAACGTGGCTGGCCACATTAACCGCAAACAATCCTGCACAACTGCAGTTCTCAATTAACGGCGTACTAGTAGGTTCAGTCTTTACCGCCTCGCTCACCAATTGCATTTGGCAGCAATTTTATAATGTTTGGAACTCTGGCGCTAACACTACTGCTAACATCTGCGTGGTCAATCAAAATACGGTTGCATCGGGTAACGATTTTGCGCTCGATGATATATCCTTTACACCGCTTTGTGTAGTAACCGATACGGTAACCGTTACAGTTTATCCAACGTACAGTAGTGCAGTTAGCCGGGATATTTGCAATGGAGTATCGTATACCCTGCCCAACGGAACGCAGGCCACTGTTACCGGTGCTTATATCGATACTTTACAAACCATAAATGGCTGCGACAGTATCATTACAACCAACTTAACAATTCACCCGGAATATGCCGATTCCGCCTTCCCTATTATTTGCCCGTTTGATATTTATCTATTACCTGACGGAATTACAGTTCATACCACTGGGGTTTATACTACTCATTTTACCAGTATATATGGCTGTGATAGTAGCATTACTACGCACCTTACAGTTATTCCTTCAACATTAATTGCAGGCGATGATACTGCCATTTGTCTCGGCGATTCAGCACAGCTTTTTGCCAGTGGCAGCTTGCTTAATAATTACTCTTGGTCACCAGCGGCAGGTTTGAGCGATTCGAGTATTGCTAATCCCAAAGCAAGCCCGTTACAAACTACTACGTACATAGTTACTTCGCAAATAGGTTCGGGCAATTTGATATTTAATGGCGATTTTTCGCAAGGGAATGTAGGTTTTAATACTGCTTACAACTACGACCCTAATCTGGTTCCTGAAGGGAATTATTACATCGGGGCTAATCCGCAAACGTATCATGGCGGATTTTCTCCCTGTCCCGATCATACTACCGGAACCGGGAACCAGATGATTATTAATGGATCGAGCACCCCTAACACAAATGTGTGGTGTCAAACAATCAGTGTAACGCCAAACACTAATTACACTTTTATTGCCTGGGGACAAAGCGTAACCCAGGGTAACCCGGCGCAACTGCAGTTCTCAATTGATGGCAGCCAAATAGGGCCCATTTTTAATCTTCCGGTGCCAACTTGTCAATGGTCGCAATTTTATACAACATGGTATTCGGGAGCGAACACAACAGCCAATATTTGTATTCTGAATCAACAGACCGCACCCGGTGGAAACGATTTTGCTATTGACGATATTTCGTTTGTAAGCATTTGTACGGCATTTGATAGTGTTACCGTTGTAGTACACCATCCCGACACCGTTGTTATTGACACTTCCATTTGCCAGGGGCCAACTTATACTTTTCCCGATGGGACAACTTCAATAGCTGCAACAACAGACACTGCGCGTTTTTCAAACCGGTTTGGATGCGATAGCACCATTATAACAAACCTTACTGTTAATCCGACATATAGCGTTGCGGTATTCCCAAGCATCTGCTATGGAACAACATATACTTTACCCTCAGGCGTGGTAGTAAATACTAGTGGTGTTTATACAGATACACTTTACACCATCCATGGTTGCGACAGCATTGTTGTAACGCATCTGACAATTAACCCTGCTCCGATTAGTTCGCAATTTGACACCATTTGCCAGGGATTTACTTTTATCCGGCCATCGGGCTTAACGGCCACTACAACCGGGGTTTATATTGATACGCTTGCCCTGCAAACCGGCTGCGACAGTGTGGTTATTACCAATCTTACGGTCCATCCAACTTCGGCTACAACCACGCTCGATACAATTTGCACCGGCGCAAGCTTAACCCTGGGTGATGGTAACGTTGTTACTACGTCAGGCTCATACCCCGTCACATTGCCCAACAGGTTTGGATGCGACAGTATTTCGACCACCATTCTTACTGTAATAACCGTAAATGTTGTTGCTACTGAAACCGATGAAACGTGCTACGGTTTAAGTGCCGGCAGCATACAAGCAGATGCAACCGGAGGAGTAAATCCTTACAGCTATAATTTATTGGTTGGTGGTAATACCATGGGCAATAATGCAACAGGTACCTTTAATCAACTGGCGGCGGGCAGTTATGAAATAAGTGCTACAGATAATTTTGGATGTAGCGCAACCACCAATATTATCATCCACCAGCCAGATTCGCTGGTGCTAAGTGAGAACATTGTTAATGTTACTTGTTTTGGAGCGCACAACGGGCAGGTGGCGCTTAATGCAACCGGTGGTACAATCGCTTACACTTACTTTTTAAATAATCAATCAAGCAATACCGGAGTTTATTCGGGACTTGATACCGGAAGTTATGAATGCGAGGTTGTGGATGCTCATGGCTGCACTGACTCAACAAGCATAAATATCCACCAGCCTCAGCCTGTTTATATCAGCATTTCTCCCGATTCTCTTTATGTCAATTTGGGTAAAACCATTCAGTTAAACGCAACTTCCAATTTCGACCCTTCCACCACTTATTTATGGAGCCCTTCGTTTGGATTAAGTTGTATTAATTGCCCGGATCCGGTGGTAGATATTAATAACACGGCACAATACACAGTACAGGTTACGGCAAGCATTAACGGCAACAATTGCACGGCAGATACCAGTGTAACAGTTACGGTTATACCCGATTACGACCTATTTATACCGAATGTATTTACACCTAATAACGATGGTAAAAATGATTTCTTTCAAATATTCGGTAACCTGCCGGCATTGAAGTTTATTCATATCATGTTGTTTGACCGGATTGGTGAATTGGTTTTTGAAAGCAACGACATTAACTTTAAATGGGATGGCACTTACAAAGGGCAATTGTTACCACCGGCCGTATATGTTTATACGCTTAGAGCGGTTTTTGATGATGACCATACCGATAAACTATATAATGGTAGTGTTACCTTGTTGAGGTAGTTTCAAAAAAAACGTGCGATTCTCAAATTGAAAATCGCACGGTACGTTTATTGATAGACTTTTCTTAATCGCGGTATTGTTCAATAACCTGAAGTACAGAGTCATTGTCCAACAATGACTCATCCATTTCAAATACAAGAATGTGTTCGTCAAAATTGACCAGTAGTCCACGTTCAAGGTTAATAAGTGCCTCGTGGTTGTTGCCTACCTGGAAATAGAATACGGCTTTGATATAAAATATGTCGGCGCTGCCCTCATACTTCTGTTCAGCCTCGTGCAAAACCTGGAAGGCCTTTCTGAAATTCTCTACATTGAAATATGCAGTTGCCAGGTTAATCCAGTTCTGTTTGCTTTGGGTATCGAGCTGAAATATTCGTTCAAATATTTCCAGGGCCTGCTCCCCCTCGCCGGTGCATAAATAAGCATCGGCTAAAGCGGCTAGGTAGTCAATATTCTCGCGATTCAACTTAACTGCGCGTTCAAAAGATGAAATTGCCTTAGGCCATTTCTCTTCCGAACGATAAGTTTCGCCAATACGATAAAAGGCCTCATCAAAATAAGGGTCAACCACGATTGCTTTGCGTAAGTAAGCACGGGATTTAGCAAAGTCACCAACTTTTTCAAACCCTTCGGCAGTCTTTAAATACAACTCTTTATTGGGCTTCGAAAGCTTGATGGCGTCCAGATAAAAGGTGATTGCCTCTTCATAACGCCCCATATTATATAGCACATCGCCGCTGCAAATATATGCAGCATCAAAAGTGTCATCAATGGCAATTACATAGCTAAAAGCATCGAGTGCCTTTTCGTACAATTGTAAGCCTGCAAATGCATGGCCCAGATTAAACCATGCCAAATGTGAGTATGGGCTTTGTTCAATCAGGTCTTCATGAAATTTTATGCTGTCATCATACTTCTCGCTAAGTTCGGTGCAAAACCACAGGCGATTTAAGCCTTCTTCGCACATCGGGTTAATGGTAAGGACCTCCTTAATGGCCTCAACTACTTCAGGATATTTTTCCTGGTCTTCATATATGTCAGCAATCTCAAGGTAAAGCTCACAACGGTCTTCAATTTCGGTGGCAATAGTTAAAGCATACTCAACCTCGTCCAAGGCCTCCTGGTGGCGGCCCTCCCATAAATGAATATCAGAACGAATTAAGAATATGTTAATGTCGTTGGGGTCAAGCTTTTCGGATTCCTCTAAAATACGGAGGGCTTCTTCAAAGCGCTTTTGGTTAGCCAGTATTTCGGCTTTTTTGGTGTAAAAGAAAGATGAGAAGGTGTATTGACGCAGTGCGACGTCTATTACTCTGAGGGCTTTATTATACTCACGGTTTTCCTGGTAAAATTCGATGATCTGTTCAAAATTGTCTTCTTCAAAAAAAACCTGTTCTTTTAATTTTTCTGCTTCTTCAAATTGTCTTACTAAATCTACAATCTCTCCGAATGAAGGCTCAAGGTTCTCGTTTTCTTCCATGGTCTGAATTTTAAATCTAAAGCATGCCCCGTTAGTATGAAGATAATAAAAACAGGATGCTTTAGTATACCGGAAAACAATTATTGTAAAATTGCCTGGCGGTAACCGTGAATAATGGAATTACCTAAATCGTTAGCGCTTATATAAAGAACGTTGTTTAGAACTTCGCTATGACCTTCCGAAGGTAATTTTACCTGTCAATTAATGAAATGCCATTTTTCAACACATAAAAAGTTGATTGTATAGTCAGCCACTCTTATTTCATGCAAACAGCCCGTAAATTAACTTAACGCTAACGGGTGAATAATGTTTGTAAAAAAATGCCAATTTAAATTGCCGGTCATATGCTATTAGCACGTCACTTTTATTATTTTCATTTACAAATAAACTCTAACCAATGAACGACCTTACATTAATCACCACCAGCACCGGCCTTGAAGGATACAAAGTAACCCGCCAATTAGGATTGGTAAGAGGCATTACCGTGCGCTCAAGAAGTATTCTTGGCAACATGGCAGGTTCATTTATGACCATTTTTGGCGGACGTAGTACCATTTACACAACCCTATGCGAAAATGCACGCGAAGAGGCTTTTCAATTAATGGTAAAACATGCACAAGAAAGAGGAGCAAACGCTATCATAAATATGCGTTATGATGCCAACGAAGTAATGCAGGGGCTGACTGAAGTACTTGCTTATGGCACAGCCGTAGTGGTAGAAAAAGTTTAGTTTGTTGGTTCGGGGCAATAGTAAGCAAAGGCCTTATAGGCTTTTCCTTGTTCATTTAGAAAGAATACCTCGGTTACTTTTTTGCCGGTTGCGCGATTAAGGTAATAAATGGATAATCCATTTACTCCAATAAAAACTTCAATTACTTCAAAAAACAAATCAGGTATCAACTCAAGGCCCATTTTCCAGTACACACGTACGGCCTCTTTTCCTTTTACAACTCCGCCGGTTTCAGGCATTCGTTGCAGAGCCAAAGGAGATTCCATTGTAAAATCGTCGGTATAATGCGATAAAATTTTGTCCAGGTCGTGTGCATTCCATGCACTAATCCAATGTTCGGTAAACGCGTAGGCAGCATGTGGCTCTATCATAATTTCATGTGTTGCATTGCCAGATAGATGAAGACCTGTCAAGTTGTTCTTATTCCCACTTAAACAATTTGGTGGCCAAAAAATAAATTACAATCCCCCAAATTCCAAGCACCAAAATATCGTCCCAAACGCTCAGCAAGCTAACACCCTCAAACGCCACCTTTCGCATAGCATCGTTGAGATAAGTTAATGGCAGAATTTTAGGAATAGGTTGTAGCCATGCCGGGAAAACGGTTATCGGGAAAAAAGTACCTCCTAAAATTAACTGGGGGAGAACAATCATGTTAGCCAGCGGTGGCACAGCACTTTCTGTTTTAGCCAAACCCGAAATAATAAAGCCCATACCCATAAATACAAACAAGGCGATAAAGGCCAGCACAAGCATATTGATAAAGGTAAAAATGCCGTGCTGCAGCGTAAAGTCAAATACAAAATAGCCCAAAACAATTATTAGGCTCGAACTAAGTAGCGCAAAAATTACTCGGCTCAAAGCTTCACCTAAAACGATATATGCTTTGTGTATTGGAGTAGCGAAGAACCGCTTTATGACAAGTGTGTTTCTTAAATTCAAAAAAACGAAAGCGGTGCCAAATACACCCATGCTTAATAACGAAAAGCCAAGCATACCCGGCAGGATAAAATCAATGCTCTTAAAAGCCTTATCCGTTACCTCTTGCGACCTGAATTCAGCCACTCTTTTTAATTGAGGCATGGAGGCGAGATTGGCCTGGCCCACTACATTTTTAAGAATCATCTCAGCAGCTGCGCCGCCCTCGGCTGAGGCTTTAGACTTTTGAAATAATAACTGTAGCGCTGCTTTCGACGAATCGCCGCACTTCTGAAAATCCAAAATCCCATCCAGTTTACCACGGTTTAACTCCTCTTTCATTTGATTTGAGGTCTCTGCAGTTACCAGGTTTATCTGCGGAATAGAGTTTAGAATAGTGTATATCTGATTTGTAGTATCGCTTGTTGGCGTTATACCCACTTTCACCGAAAAGTTTCCATGGCCGATGAAGCCAAATACCAAGATAAAAAACACCGGAAGCGCAAAAGAAAAAGCAACTGTAGAAGGATTGCGGAAAATGCTTCGCAAACTGGCTTGTGTAACCGCCAACATTGCTCGAATTTGACTATACGATTTTGATCCGTTCATATTTTCATGCCTTGTTTAAGGCTACTTAATTAAATTATTGATCGCGCCATTCGCGACCCGTCAAATCAAGAAATACGTCTTCAAGGTTCGCCAGTTTAACTTCTTTTTTTCTTTTGAATCCACGGGCTATTAGCTGGTCTATTAAAAATTCGGGGGTATTAAGGGCTATAAATTGACCGGCCTCCATAACCGCTACCCTATCGCAAAGTTCTTCCGCTTCGTCCATGTAGTGGGTAGTAATAACTACGGTGGTGCCTTTGCCCCTTATTTTTCTTATCAAATCCCACAAATTTCGGCGCGATTGCGGATCGAGGCCGGTGGTCGGCTCATCCAGGAAAATTATTTTGGGGCTGTTAATCAATGTAGTACACAAGGAAAAGCGCTGCTTTTGACCACCGGAAAGATCTTTGAACTTGCTCTTTGCTTTGTCTTCCAATCCCACAGTTGAAAGCATTTGCATTTTATCAATCGTAACATTGTAGAGCCCACTAAATAAATCCAATAATTCGAGCAGCTTTAAGCTTGGGTAATATCCTGCAGCCTGTAGCTGAACTCCAATTATTTTTTTGATGCTGTTTTGGTCTTTATCAAGATTTAGCCCGTCAATTATTACCTCACCTCCACTTTTATCGCGTAATGTTTCCAAAATCTCAAGGGTAGTGGTTTTCCCTGCTCCATTGGGGCCAAGAAGACCAAAAATTTCGCCTTGTTTCACCTCAAAGGAAATTCCGTTTACAGCGGTAAAATCGTTGTATTGCTTTACCAAATTTTTTACTGAAATGATAACAGGTGATTGATTATCCATTTTATTTTAGATATACAGCGACAAATGTATAACAGGATTTGGTACAAACAACTTTAAGTCAAATAGGTAGTTAGCTGAAATATTTTGGTAATAAACGTTTATGCAACGCTACTTTAACGTAGCTAATGAGAAATAATGGATTTGAAGTATTGTTTAAATAAACGACTACTTATTTTTTGTTGAAGCCACTTATAAACTAGACACCTGCGAAAAAGTTGTTAAATTAAATGGCTAGTGGCCGATTGTCTTGTTGCAAAAATTTCCTTATCATTGTCAAGCACCCTCCAGCACCTCGTTCTTATATTTTTGTCTTGCAACGATTTGATATGGGAATAGCATCCTCTTTAAAGAGAAATTCCTGTTGCGATGAAATGATTAAGTTTTGACCTTTATAATTTGGGGTATTTGCTTTTTTAAACAATATTGGTTATATTAAATTCTGGTTATTATAAAACAAGGCTACATGGTGAAAAAATTGTTTAATTCAGGTGTTAAGATACTAGGCATTGCGTTACTAATGAGCTGTGTTTTTGACATAAAAGCGCAAGCTCCGCCGCAGGCGATGAATTACCAGGCTATTGTTAGAGACGCATCGGGTAACCCTCTTGCACCTAATACCCAGGTTTGTGTGCAATTTACTATTACGGATGGGCAAAATCCCGGTACGCCAGTTTACAGAGAAACCCAAACTTTAACTACGGCTGGTACTAATAGGGCTTTGGGGCTAATTACCGCGCAAATAGGAACAGGAAATCCCATTAGCGGCACTTTTTCTGCCATCCAATGGTCAACGGGCAATAAGTTTATGGAAGTTGATATTGATCTCAGCTGTTCAGGTAATTGGACGAACATGGGATCGACCCAACTGATTAGTGTTCCATATGCATTCTATGCCGGAACTGCAGGTAATGGTGGCGGAGGCGCTACGGGACCAACGGGCGCAACAGGTACTGCAGGAACGGCCGGTTCGCAAGGTGCTACAGGGCAGGGAGGCAATACAGGTCCCAGGGGAATAACCGGAGCACAAGGTCCGACAGGATTAACCGGTGCAACAGGATTAACCGGACCTACCGGATTGCAAGGGATACAGGGGATAACAGGTGCTACCGGCGCAACCGGTGCCATTGGTTTAACAGGTTTTACCGGTGCCATAGGAAGAACCGGAACAACTGGTTTTACGGGGTCAACTGGTAATACAGGGGCTACCGGTAGTACTGGTGCAACCGGAGATATTGGATTAACAGGTGTTACTGGTTTCGGACCCACAGGATTTACAGGTGCTACCGGTGCTACTGGCAGCACCGGGTCCACAGGAGATATTGGATTGACAGGTGCCACTGGTTTTGGGCCAACGGGTTTTACTGGACCTACTGGTGCCACAGGATCTACTGGTGCTACAGGTGACATAGGTTTAACCGGCGTTACCGGTTTTGGGCCGACCGGATTTACGGGAGGGACCGGCGCAACTGGTAATACCGGAGCTACAGGACCTATCGGTTTAACAGGTGCAACTGGCGCGGTTGGAGCTACTGGCGCAATAGGGGCTACAGGATTCACGGGATCAACCGGAGCAATAGGACCTATTGGTTTAACAGGTGCGACTGGAGCGGTTGGAGCTACTGGCGCAATAGGGGCTACAGGATTTACAGGATCAACCGGAGCTACAGGGGCGATTGGATTGACAGGAGCTACAGGGGCGGTTGGAGCTACTGGATTTACGGGACTTACAGGAAGTGTTGGCGCTACAGGCGCAACCGGTTTAACAGGAGCCACAGGCTTTGGTGTAACCGGAACAACGGGTAATGGCGGAGCTACTGGAAGCACAGGAGGTACAGGGGCCACAGGAGTTACTGGCCCCGGAGGTGCAGGCAGCATAGGCGCAACGGGAAATAACGGGGCTACGGGCGCAACAGGGGCAACCGGTGTAACCGGCACTAATGGAGGTACTGGTGCAACGGGTAGTACCGGTTCAATTGGAGTTACAGGACCCGGAGGAACAGGTAGCGTAGGTGCTACCGGTAGCAATGGTGCTACCGGTGCAACAGGCGCAACGGGATCAACAGGTAGTATAGGTGTTACAGGGGCTACCGGTGCATTGGGCACGGCCGGCGGAAATTTATCGGGTAACTATCCTAATCCTACGGTTGTTCAAATTCAGAACGTTGGTGTTTCAGCAACTGCCCCGGTAGCTGGTCAGGCATTAGTGTATAATGGCACCTCGTATGTTCCTACAACCGTGCCTACGGCCGGCTGGCAGTTAACAGGTAACTTGGGTACCACTCCTGCTACAAACTATGTTGGAACTGCTGACGGGCAAAATTTACAGTTCAAAATAAACGGAGTTAATTCCGGTCTGTTAGATATGAATTCTGGTAACACATATTTTGGATACCAGGCTGGATTGGTAGGTGCTAGCCTTAATAACACATTTTTGGGTGCGCAAAGTGGTATTAGCACCACAACTGGTTACTCTAATACAGGCGTAGGATTCCAGGCATTACATGCCAATGTGGGGGGGCTTTTCAATGTAGCTGTCGGAGTAAATGCGCTTGGCCTCAATAATGCTAATAACAACACAGCTGTGGGTGCAGGTTCTATGGGTTCCAATACTGGTGGAGGCCAGAATACTGCATTGGGTTCTTCAAGTCTAGGAGCAAATACTTCGGGTTCAGACAATACAGGTTTAGGTTTTTCGGCATTAAGCAGCAATACTTCGGGTTTTTGGAATGTAGCTTTAGGCAGCCAGAGTTTGCAATATAATACAGCAGGTAGCTATTGTACCGCAGTTGGTTATGGCGCGCTAAATGGTAATACAACGGGTAACAGTAACGTTGGAATAGGAGAAAGAGCACTTAAATCCAATACTGTAGGTAATGAAAACATTGCTATTGGAATTGTATCTCTTTTTTCCAACACCGGTGGTAATGACAATACAGCTTTAGGAACCGCTTCTCTTGAATATACTTATGCCAGCAATAATGTTGCGATGGGTGCATATTCAATGCAAAACAATACCTCGGGGTCGGCAAATACCGGGTTGGGTTACTATGCCTTGGCAAATAATACAGTGGCTAATTTCAGCGTAGGGGTAGGTGACTCGGCGCTTTTTGCATATAACGGTACCGCTGTTCAAGGTGGTAATACAGCAGTTGGAGGTGCAGCGTTAGCATTTAATACCACCGGTTTTCATAATGCTGCATTAGGTTACCAGGCAGGCTATAAAACGTTAACGGGTAATCAGGTTACGGCGTTAGGAGCCTATAGCGGACCAACAGCAGATGTGAGTAACCAAACGGACGTTGGTTATCTTTCAGGCAACGCTAACGCTAATTGCGTAGTGCTGGGAAATAACTCGATAACCGCAATTTATTCGGCGGTAAACGTTATAACCCTTTCTGATCAGAGAATTAAAAATAACATACAAAATGAGGCGCATGGTTTGGATTTTATTATGCGTCTAAGGCCAGTTACTTATAATTATGACGTTCATCTGGCAGATCAATTAACCGGTATGAGCGATAAAATTGCCAAGATGGATCCGGAGGCGAAAAAACTATACGAGGATGGCGTGAAAGAAAAAGAGAAGGTTAAGTATACAGGTTTTATTGCGCAGGAGGTTGAGAACGCTGCGAATGAAGTGGGATACGACTTTAGTGGTATAAGCAAGCCTAAAAATGACAAATCTATCTACGGATTAGCGTATTCGGAATTTGTAGTGCCTTTGGTAAAAAGTGTTCAAGAGCAACAAAGTATGATTGACACCCAAAAAGCATTGATTGAAAAGTTAAATGCTCATATTGACCAAATGCAAAGGGAAATTGATGAGCTAAAAAGACAGAAATAAAACTGTGATTTGCGTAAGGTTCTTAAGAAAGGACGCTTTGATATCTATCCGTATTAAATATCGGAACTTACCTGGTAATCAAACTTCTTTTTTAATTCATTGATGGGTTTTTCGTATAAAAACCACGACAAAGATGCTACCAAAATAGTGGCTGCAAAATAAATAAACGATTGCGAAGCCCCACCTGCAAAGGGCAGCAATGAATATTTTGTAAAAGGAATTAACCATCCGTGCGCATAAAGAAAGTTGCTAATATCCTGATAGATCATGGGTATTGGTAGATGCCATAAATAAAGCCCATAACTTATCTTGCCAATATAGGCGGGAATAGGATGCGAGAATATACCTGTTATAACGTGTGATTTATTGCTAACCAGGGTAAATATAAGCGCACCAGATAATACCGAAACAAACAAAGGTGATAGTGCCACTATTATTGGGTTAGCCGATACCAAACTCCAAACAAATAACGGAAAAGCAACTATTGCCAGTCTGTTGGCCCACTTACCAAAAGCATTAAAGTCGGTTTGTTCATATTTATAAAGCGCCAGCAAGGCCCCAATACCAAAAGCGTCAAAGCAGGTAACCGTAAGTATTCCGTAATATTCTAATGAATTATTGGATGGCTGAAAAATTGCAAAACCGAGACGAACAAAAATGGCAGCAGCTATAAAAATGCATATTACTTTAAGTAAATACTTTTGTGGGGTAAATAAAATTATCAAAGGCCAAAAAAGGTAAAATTGTTCTTCGACTGCCAATGACCATGTATGGCCTAAATCGCCGATAAAAGTATGAGTTATATATATGTATATATTTGAAGCATATGCCAAACACCAATAAAAACTACCAGGGTATTGCGCATAATATGCAGGATAAAACAGAAGAATAAGCAACAACAGCAAATAATAAGCCGGAAAAATGCGTACGGTCCTTCTGGCATAAAAAACTTTAAGCGCGTTGCCTACTTTTATCTTTTGGTAAAAAACAGACTCGCGACAACGCAATAAAATACCTGTAATAAGAAAACCGCTGAGGGTAAAAAACATGGTAACGCCGGTTCGCCCCACCAGTAATTTACTGATTCCCCAGTGTTGTTTACTATAATGAGAGATAATAACTAATAGCACCGCCAATGCACGAAAACCATCGATACTCTTAACATACTTCATTGCAAAATTTGTATGTGATTTTAAGAAGAAGGGATAATTGATATTGAGTCAACAAAGAGCAGCGCTTAAGAGCAAGATATGGAATTACAAATTATTGAACCCTACCCTTAGGTAACGTGAAAAATATTTTTGTACCCTTTGCGGTTTGGTCTTCAATCCAGATGGCCCCGCCGTGATTTTCCACAATTTTCTTGCA
>CAIOTH010000169.1 GCA_903861145.1 uncultured Bacteroidota bacterium
GCATGATGAGTTGGTTTTTGATGCGCACAAGGACGAAGTAGAAATTATTAAGCCCATTATTTACGAGCAAATGGTTAACGCTATTAAAACACGGGTGCCCATTGAGGCAGAAATTGGAACCGGTAATAATTGGTTAGAGGCTCACTAAGAGGCTTTTATTTAACTCCGGTTATCAGGTATCTTCTCACTCCATAAAAGTCCTCAATCAAAGTATATTGATAGTGGTCCTCAACATAGTTTTTTGACATTGAGAAGCGGGCAATTATTTTATCGCCAGCGTGTAATTGGGGGTTCTTCCAATACTCTATAGCAGGCATTTTTACCCCAATTTCATTTAGCCGGTACACATATAAACGCCAGGCTAAATCGTAATCGCCGTTTAAATATATGCAATGTCGCAGGTCTCTTCTACCTTCAATGGCATCTCTGAAATAATAAGACGTAGCATAAAAATTATCGCCATTTAAATCGTACCCGGTTCTATTTACATAATCATATGCTTCGGCAACAGGCTGAAAAGAAAAAATTGCGATCAAAATTATCGCTGGCACTTCCTTTCGACCACCAATAAATGAAAAAATTGCCAAAGACATTTGATCAATCAGGGTTCCAATAACTATAGCCATCAACGGTATTGAGGGCAGAACGTACCACTTAAGCTTGGTTTGGGCAAATGAAATTATGATTAACATACCAATAGAAGTAAGAAGGCAAAATCCGGTAGCCCGTGAAAGTTTACCATTAGGGTAAAACCAAAATAGAGCCAAAGAAACCGGTAGTGCCCAATACCAATTTCCAAACCCATCCTCTTTCAAATAATCCCAATAGTAGCTCCACGGGCCGCTGTGCCCTTCAATTACGGTATTGAACCGCCCGCCTAGTTCTTGCTCGTAAACTGCCTGCAAATAGCCGTGGCCTTTAAGTTCCCGCAATCCGTAAAACGAACCCACAAAAGCAATAAAAATAAAAGCGCCTAATAGAAAATACCACTTGCCAACTGTCGTCAGCAGTTTTTTACGCAAAAGCAAAAACACAAAAACAGATGGTGCAAAGGTCATTACTGCAATTCCCTTAGTTAATGCCGCAAAGGTTAAACAGATAAAAAAAAGCAGAAGCCATCGATTTTGTTTGTTTCCCGTGCTTTCGGAATATTGAAAAATAGAAAGTAGAGCAGCTGTAGAGAAAAAAACAAGCATGCTGTCATATTCGCCCAGGCCGTGTACCGTGATCAAACAAATAAGAATGTGCAGTACACAAAACAATACCCGACAAAAGCGCCGACCATGATGAACCGGTAACTCGTAATACAAAAAGAAAAACCAGAAATATCGTTAGGAGAGCGCAGAGGGCGGCGGGCAGCCTAACGGCAAATTCATTTATGCCAAACCAACGAATGCAAGCAGCCTGTGCCCATATCATTAACGGCGGCTTGGTTCCAATAAGGTCTGGATTATAACCAAGCGTTGTAACAATTAAGTTGCCCGTTTGGGTCATTTCGTAAGCACTTGTGGCTAACCTGGCTTCATCGTATATAGAAAATGGGGGCTTGCTGAGGTTATAAAAATGTGAATAGCCCGAAAAGAAAAGCAATAGTATTATCGCAAACAAATTGCTCCATTGCCGCATGTTGTTTTATTAAAACAAATTGTATTTCAAAATACAATAAATGGCCCTGAAACCATCTTTCCAGCCAATCTTCTTCCCCTCGGCATAAGTTCTGCCATAGTAGCTAATACCTACTTCATAAATACGAACATTAGGTACGCGGCTTATTTTTGCAGTTACTTCGGGCTCAAAGCCAAACCGGTTTTCTTTTAAATCAAGCGACTTTACCATGTCGGCACGGAAAAGCTTGTAGCAGGTTTCCATATCGCTAAGGTTAAGGTTGGTACACATATTCGAAAGAAAGGTGAGCATGTTGTTCCCTATCGTGTGCCAAAAGAAAAGAATACGGTGCGGGCGCCCGCCGATGAAACGCGAGCCAAAAACCACATCTGCAAAGCCATCCAAAATGGGCTTTAGCAAAATATTGTACTCGTTCGGATCGTATTCAAGGTCGGCATCCTGTATCACTATAAAATCACCGGTAGCCTCTTTTATTCCACGATGAAGGGCGGCACCCTTACCCATATTTACGGGTTGGGTGTAAAACTGAATATTGAGCGCGGCGTTGTTATTGCGGTAGTTTTCTACGGCCGCAGCGGTATTGTCTTTCGAGCAATCATTCACAATTATTACTTCCTTTTCAAGGCCCCCAATTAAAACAACATCGCGTACTTTATCCAGTATCTGGTGTATTGTTCTACCCTCGTTATAAGCGGGAATTACGATGGAAAGTTTTTGGCTCATTGGGCTGCAATATAATAATTACACTTATTTTAGCAGCTACATGAAGTACTCTTCTAAACTTATTGCTGATGCTGTTGCCGAGTTTACCAAACTACCGGGAATTGGGGAAAAAACAGCCCTGCGGTTAGTATTGCACTTGCTTAAGCAGGATGAGGAGAAGGTGCAGCATTTTGGCGAAGTAATTATCCGAATGCGTTCAGAGGTAAAGTTTTGCAAAACCTGCCATAATGTTTCTGACCACGACCTTTGTGATATTTGTTCGAACGTGCACCGAGACCACACCACCGTTTGCCTGGTTGAAACTATCCGCGATGTTATTGCCATTGAAAACACCAATATATACCGTGGCGCTTATCACGTTTTGGGAGGCATAATTTCGCCTATTGATGGGGTTGGGCCCGAAAAGCTGAACATCGTTTCGTTAATAAAGCGTGCTGAAGAGGGTGCGGTTAAAGAGGTAATTATGGCTTTAAGCCCTACCATTGAAGGCGATACCACCATTTTTTATATCAGTAAAAAGCTGCGCGACCTGAATGTTCAAATAACCTCTATTGCCCGCGGTATATCTTTTGGCGGCGAGTTGGAATACACGGATGAGATGACCCTGGCTCGCTCCATCGCCACCCGCCTGCCATACGAAAATTACCTCGTAAAAACCTCAGGTTAAAGTTTTTGCCACTGTGTTTGTTGACTGGCAAAGGCATTTAGTTAAATTTAGCGCGTGAAACTTTCCATCGTAATTGTCAATTACAACGTAAAACACTTTTTAGGGCAATGCCTTAATTCGGTTAAACGTGCTATTGAAAATATTGATGCCGAGGTTTTTGTGGTAGACAATGCATCGTCCGACGGTTCAGTAGAATTAGTTAAAGAAAAGTTTACCTGGGTAAAACTGATGGCAAGCGAAACCAATCTGGGTTTCTCGGGAGGAAACAATATTGCCTTACGAAAAGCAACCGGAGAATATGTGCTGCTATTAAACCCCGATACGGTAGTTGCTGAAGATACCTTTCAAAAATGCGTTGCCTTTATGGATGCCCGGCCAAGTGCAGGTGCGCTTGGGGTTAGAATGATTGACGGCAAGGGAAACTTTCTGCCCGAATCAAAAAGGGGGTTACCTACTCCATCGGTAGCCTTTTACAAAACATTTGGCTTCTCTAAAATCTTTTCAAAGTCGAAAACATTTAACCGGTACCATCTTGGCTTTTTGCCTGAGCATGAAACGAATGAGGTTGAAATACTATCGGGCGCGTTTATGTTTATACGCAAAAAAGTGCTTGATGAAATTGGTTTGCTGGACGAAGCTTTTTTTATGTATGGCGAGGATATTGACCTTTCTTACCGAATCATTAAAGCCGGTTACCAGAATTACTATTTTGCCGAAACAACCATTATTCATTACAAGGGCGAAAGCACCCGCAAAGGCAGCCTCAACTATGTAAAGGTGTTTTACAACGCCATGATAATTTTTGCGCGCAAGCATTATAGCGGCAATCAGTCGGGTATGTTTTCGGCATTTATAAACCTGGCTATATTTTTCAGAGGGCTTTTAACCGTGCTGGCGAATCTATTTTCCTCGTCTTATCTTTTCATCATTGATGCCTTGCTTGGTTTTGGTGGCATTTACCTGGTTACCCGGTATTGGGAGGATATGATTAAATATACCGACAACTATTATCCGCTGCAGTTCAGGTTTATTGTGTTGCCTACCTACATGCTTATCTGGATAGTCTCTACCTTTTTAAATGGTGGGTACGATAAACCCTTCCGCATTTCGAATATTTTCAGGGGTATATTTTTTGGCACACTTGCCATTGCTGCGGTTTATGCGTTCTTGCCAAACGAATGGCGGTTCTCAAGGGCCATTATAATACTGGGTGCTATCTGGACTGCCTTTGAAATGCTATTTACCCGAACCTCATATCACCTTATCAAGTATCAATCATTTTCGATTGAGAGCGACGACAACAAAAAGGCTTTGCTGGTGGGTAGTGAGGAGGAGTGTTTAAGAGCCGAAAAGCTTTTGCTAATAGCCGGCGCGGAAAGCGAGGTGGTAAGTTTTGTACCGAACCAAAACGAGCTAAAACAACTTGCTGTTGTTTACGATATTAATGAAATCATTTTCTGCACTCGCGATCTAACTTTCGGCCAGATAATCAACAATATCACTCAGTGCGGCAACAAAATAGATTATAAAATACTGAACTCGGACAGCGAAGCTTTTATTGGTAGTAATTCAAAAAACACCGCCGGCGACCTTTATTCCTTTAATCACAATCTTAACCTTGCAAAAGCAGCTAATCAACGCAAGAAACGGCTGTTTGATGTAATCAGTTGCCTTATTTTCGTTGTGCTGTTACCGGTTAATCTTTTTCTCATTAAAAACTTTGGCAAGTTCCTTTCTAATTGGGTTGCAGTTGCTTCGGGCCAAAAAACATGGGTGGGTTATGCTCAATCTTCCGGCGCTCATTTGCCCAAAGTTCAACCTGGCGTAATATCGGCCGCTACAAGCTTCAACGCTCTTCATCTTGATTCTGAAACCGTGTCAAAAATAAATTTGCTTTATGCGCGGCATTATTCGGTAAGCAGCGATATAAAACTAGTGTGGCGGAATTATCGTAAATTAGGAGTATGAAAGCTTTTGCTTTGTTACTTGCATTTTGTTGTCTTGCGCTAAACTCAAGTGCCCATAACCCCTATCGAAATTACCTGCTCTCAAAAATTTATATTCAGCCCAGGGTTGTTGAAGCTTATCAATCCACCAATACGTCGGTAGGTGCCGGAGCATTTATTCCGCGTTTTGAAAGGCCTAAGGCCGCGGTGTTTTGCCGAATGGAAGACATGGTTACCAAAGCAACCAAAGTGTGGCTAAAAATAGGTGTGCAGTAACTCTTCGCCCAAACTCACCCCAGTATTGCCTCTAGTATCTCCGGCGATTTTAACGAGAAGTTTTCAAGGTGCAATTGATAGTACCTTACCAGGTTACCCATCATAAGTTTTCGTTCCTGCCTGCTTATTTGTAACGGTGTTGGGTCGAAAGGATTGGCTTGCATCAAATCGTTCAACAACTCACTTTCAACCCGGCTCATTACATTCAATTCGCTTTGCTGTTTTATAAAAAGGCCTTCCGTCATTTCAAAAAATGCGTTTTGTTCTGAAAAATTGCTGTGCGGCATAAAGCCAAGGTGGCGGGTAAAATGAACCAAAAACAACAAGTGAAAATCAGGGTTCATCTTTTCGCTTTGATCCAAAACACAAAGCGATTCGTAAATAAAGTCAAACATTTCGCTGTTCTGCTCCTGTTCTCTTATTGATTTCGAAATCAATTCTAGCAAAAAAATGGCCACCGTAGACTTAACCGTATCAAACGGAATAGACCGGTATACATAATCGCGCCTGAACTCTTTAATGTATTGCAGCTGCTTGTTTTCGCGATGCGAAACCTCCATGTCCAACAGGGTAAGGGGTTGCAACATCGCTGCTTTGGACGTTGTTTTTGAAGACCGCACCCCTTTAACCATATACGAAACCAGGCCCAGCTTTTCGGTATATATTTTAGCTATAATACTCGTTTCCGAATACTTTACTGTATGAAGTACAATTCCTTTAGTTTTGTGAAACATAACGCAGCGGTAAGATACGACCTTCTTTCACTGCCCGCAACTTGTAGGTAACAGGTTAACCGGTGGTTTAGTTGGTAATAAGTATTTTGGCTACCTGTTTTTGTTTGCCTAAGTCGGTGCTGCTAAAAACCAGATAAACCCCGCTCTTTGCCCTGGCACCATCATAGCCATTACCATTCCATATCATTTGGGTGCCATTAGCACGTCCCTGAAATATTAAATGCCCGTCTATATCTGTAATTTTTACGTATGCATTATCAGTAAGCCCTTTAATCGCAATAGGCCCGCTATAATCCGGCTTAACCGGATTGGGATAAACCAATGCCCCGTTGCAATCAGCACATGATGGCCCTATGGCATCGCCCTGGTAGCTCACTAAACCACCGTCAGTTCCAATAAAAACTTCACCAGTGGCATCGTTAATAGTAATATCCGTTATCTCGTTATCCGGTAACGGGCTATTATCGGTAGTAAAGTTTTGATAGGTTGTTTGCCCATCGTTCGATATTAACCAAAGGCCATCGGTTGTGCCTACCCACATCCGGTTAGCAGCGTCTACGGCGAGGGCACGCACAGTCTGTCTGCCAAAAAGGTAACCTACATAACCGTTCAGGGTTACTTTAATTTGAGTGGCATCGCAACCTCCTTGAAAAACATTGCCGGGACAATAAAATATTCCAATGCCGGCATCAGTGCCAACCCAAACATTACCCGTATGGTCAACCGCAAGGCTAAACACGTTATTGCTGGGCAAATTGCCGGCGTTGGCGCCGCTTTGCAAAAACGCGTATTTGTCATCGGCTGTATTATCCATATCGGCACCGTAATTAAGTACCATTACGCCGCCCGGTTGAAAGGTACTGGCCCAAACCTGGCCATACTGATCCACAATCATTTTTTTAAGTAATAGCGGCGAAAAGGCAGTTGTGAATTTTCGCCAGGTTCCATCGGGCCGTATCACCTTAATGAGAGAAGGTGCAGCATTGCCAATCCAAAGATTGTCACTTGAATCAGCATATAAGCAGGTAATTTTAGTGCGGCTGGAATCTCCCACCTCACCTTGTAACAAACCCACCGGGCTGTTTTTGTCAATCATGGTAATATTTCCGGTGCTTTGATTTAGCTCAGCAAGGCCCCAAAAAAATGAGCCGTAGTAAGTAGTGCCTGTTGAACGTATTGAAGCGGTGCAAATAAAATCGTTAATGCCATTAAGAGCGCCATCGGTGTACTGGTTATGATTTTGCCATGTGCCGTTTTTATAAACGAAAAACCCATCAAGGTTGCCAACTGCAGACCATGATTGGTCTACACCACCGGGGGCCACATTTAAAACTCCGTTTTTACAATCAAGCGCAAAAACATTTGCGCTTTGTGGCCCTTCGGGGATAATCCGTTGAACAGTATTTCCAATACGCTGTACCAAGCCAATATAATAATCCGGCTCCCACGAAACCCCGTTGCTCTCAAACCACCCCGCCGGCCTGCTGTGGCCCAGCGTTTGGTTGTAGGTTAAATTGCCGGCGGCATCAATTTTTCCTAAATAACCTGTAGACCCGGAAGGGCTATCCCAGGCGCTGAAATACAGGCTGCCATTGGTTTGGTTCAATCCGGTTATACTATCGGCCACCGCCGAAAAAGCAGGTGACCAGCTATTGCCGACAATGTTATATTGATAAAGAGTGTCACTGCCGTTTCCCGATGGAATTACAGCATAAATTTTATTGTTGAACGCCTGTATATAGGTCGTCTTTTTTGCAGGAATGTTTTGAGCAAGGCTAAAAGTCGACCATGAATTAAAATCCTGCAGATTAGCAGCATTGCGCGAAGCATATCTTACGCCAACGGGGGTGGCTGCGTAAATATTTACACTATCAAAAGTGGTTGCATAAACTTTTAGCTGGCTACCGTTTGCACCTATAAGGTAGGTGTTTGAAACCTGCATCCTGGTAAGGTCAACTACTGAAATGCCTAAGTCGGAAGAGACATACGCATTGCCGTTTAAAAACGAAACCGAGTATACGTTAACCGCACCGGTGGTGGCCAGGTTTTTAAAATCCGGAACATTGTAAACATCGGTCCCATTATAAATAAAGTCGAGGTTGCTGTTGTTGTATACTATCGCCAAAAATTTGGTGTTGGGGTCGTAGCTTATTTTGGTAATTCCTAAATCACTTAAACCGCTGGCCTTATCGTAGGTTTGAATAATTCCTGAACTCTTTTCATACGAGAAAATGCTTTTGCTGCCTGCCTCATAAACACGGTCGCCTCCATCACAGGCTCCGAATGAATTTCCGTAAGGCAAAAACATTTTCCAGCTGCCCAGCGTTCGCAATTGCGAAAACGAGCCTTCCGCTAAAAGCACCAAGCCAATAACAACAAATAGCCGCGATTTATAAACCCTCATACTGCTAAATTATTAAAACCATCAATAAACGTTAACGGCAAATCAATATTGCTTCTAACAAGCTACAAAAACTAATTCTTGCCACAAAGGCACTAAGAACACTAAGCTTTAAAAGGAATGACTTTCATCTTATTCCTTTTCCTGTATTTCTTCGCCTCTCTCTTTGTGTCTTTGTGGCAAATTGTATTTGTTATTACTCGGCCAACGAGAACCTAAAGGTTATACCGCTCTTAATATTGGTGGTTGGATATGTAGAAGAAATTTTAGGAATGGTTTTGCTTTCATCGTAAAACAAACGCACGGTTAAGCGTTTGCTGATGATATAATCTATAGATGGCTGTATGGTTATGGTGGTGGCTCCCTGGGTAATTTGCGGCTGCCCCTGGTCAATCAGGTTGTTAACCGTAATATCATCTCTATAGCTAAAGTCGAACCGGAATGTGAGGTCATTATCCAGCCTTATTTTTTTGCCATTAGGCAGCTTAAACGGAAGTTTTAATCCTTTTATTTTATACCCTGCACCCACCGTAAACGACTTAGAGTTTATCTGCACCATCTGGAAATCGGCGAAAGTCATTGTAAGCGTCCGGCTCATTTTAAAATCAAACTTGGCCGTAATGTTGTTCTTCATCGTCATATCAAGGCCTATTAACGGCGATAGTGATTCGTTAATAGTTATGCTTGGCATGTTGTATAGTGAGAAGAAGTTGCCGCTGATAGAGTCTTTTAAATGAGACCCGGTGGCAGAGCCATTGCCCTGGTACAACAAGTTAGTTGAATAACTACTTACCGTTAAGGTAGAAGAGTAGCCGCTGGTAATAGTAAAGTTGGTAAAGTACTTTTGCGCCCACTTAAATTTGCTTAACCCGTTGTATGATATACGCCAGTTAGGCATAGGTATTGAATTGAAAGGGCTAAGTGAAATTTTATTGGCATCGCTTTTTTGATATGCCGCCAGGAAGGCCGGGATTAATACATCCTGCGATAAAGGGCCGTAACCATCAGAGAATGGTGCAGCGTATGCTGAATCGCTTGGGTTATAGTATGATTGGTGTGGATTACTATTGGGATTTTGGACGCCCAAACGTTTTGAAATAATGGCCCGGTTACTTATAAAGTTATTGTAGATAGTTGAATAACCGATGTTCGATACTTTACTGAACAATGTTTTTATTGGCAGATACGAAATACTGTACGAGCCCGCATCAACCGGGTTAAGGTGCTGGTAGCTGCCCACTACATTGCCGTTAGGTAAAGTGCTGTCAATAAATTTATAAAACTCAGAGTAGTTATCTGAATAAGCCCTGAAGAGCGTAAGGTCAAGCTTTACATCTGTCCATGGTTCAAAGCTCGCAGTGGCATCAATACGATTGGAACGGTTTTGTGTAAACTGCTGGTTAAGCAAAGTATCGCTACTTATCCAGCCCCGTGCCGCCGCCTGGTTAAGCCATGCTGTTCGTACTGCAGGGTTAGTGCTTTTTAAAATATTGGCACCCGGCTGCAAGCCAAACACATATCCGTAACCCGGTCCGTTAGCCGCCATGGTTTTATGTTCGCTAGTATAATCATTACCTAAAATGCGCGATGTAGGTAAAAAGCCCGGCACTGTTGTGCTAAAGTTCTCTTTATAATCAACACCTACTTTCTTTAACGATAATAGCGGGCGCATAATTATTGATATAAACGGATCGGCAGGAAACTGCTTTTCTCTATACTCTTTGTGCTTGGCCCTGATAGCCTTTTTATTAGCCTTTATTTCCTTCTTAAGCCGTGCAATCTCAGGCGTTCTCTTATCAGGGTCCATGGTTTTATCATCCACCACTATTTGCAAATCGCCTTTTAGCTTTTCCCCTTTCTCTTTTAGCTTGGCAATTTCCTGCTTTATCTTTTCGCGTGCTTTTTTAATTGCTTCGCGCTTTTTATCGTTCTCTTTCTTATCTCCTAAATTAGGGTTCGGCGAATCGTACGTTTTAAGGAAAGGTACTTTATCATAAATCTTCTTCATGTTAAAGTCTACCTTGCCGTGGTCGGCCTGGGTGTTGTTTATGATGTTACCCAATGTACTTTGCACCAGGTTCATCGAATCGGGATTAGGATGCAAGGGGTCGTTACCGGGGCCTTTTAATTGCAATGGCAAAGCAGTCCAGTTAAAAGTTGTATTGTAGCCGGCGTTAGCAGTAATAAAATCAAGTGCAGGCACTTTGCTAAACGGTATGTTATAATTTACAGCAAGGCTTTGATTGTAATTGGTGTTACGCCCGCCCTGTAGTACATTGTTCCAAATCTGTTGTTTGGTTTCGGATACACCGGTGCCCAAAACCTCATCAATAACAGCCCGGTCGTTAGCGGTGTAATCTATACTGAGAGATTTGAACGGATTGTACTTAAATGCATAAACCCTTGTCCACAAAAAGTTTCGTGAGTACTCCGTCGGTATCGCAAAATCAACATCGCCCAACGAGCGCAATTGAATAGTATTAAGCGTCCGGTTCCAGGTAGAAGTAACGGCCATGGTTGATGGATAGGGGTTCCAGGTAAAGTCCCTTATCAGGTCTAACCATTTCGATTTTGATTTAATGGCCTTTTTAAATGGCGCAAGATCTTTTGATTGCGGTGCAAAACTCCAGCCTGCTATACCGAGCCAGGTTTCCATCGAGTTTCGTGCGGTAAACGGATCGCTATATGAAATATCGTTGTACGAGTAGGTAAAGTTAAAGTTGCCGGGGTCGTAAATGTGCGGCCGCTTGGCTTTTGTTTTAGGCACAATGCGCACGTTGGTAAAGTTATAGCCCTTGGTGGTATTAATGGTTCTTACCTCTTGCTGATATTTCCGCAGCGAGTCGGCGCCGTACATGTTGCGGATAATTGAAAACTGGTCTTTACTCTTAATATCGAATTGATACGGATCGTACTCTGGTGTGCTTAGTGATTGAGAGTAGTTAGCATAAAACGGAATGCGGATACCTAATTTGGTTGGTAAAAATTTGCCGGCTTCAATACCGGTTGTAAAGTTATAGCTGTACAAGTTGTCTTTGGTCAGTTGGTCAAGCGTTTGGTCTACCTGTCCAAATCCGGCAGTGTGCATACTACCTGCAACGCCAATGGTACCCAAATCGGCCATTTTTATATTGACGTTACCCAATGCAGCCACTCCACCATGTTCGTTAAAACCATTCAGTCGTAACTCATCAAACCAAACTTCAACATACTTAGGCTGTCCATCATCGCGGTTGCCGGTTAAAGGATTATACGGCGCGTTTTTGTGCGGATTGTGCACACCCAGCATAATTGTTTTTACGCCACCTATATCTGGGTTTCCTTTAATGGTAATCAGGTTTCCTTTCGAATCGGTAGAGGTAAATGGTGCATCGAGCGGAAAGCCCCTGGTAGCGTTTCGCTTTTCCTTTAGGGTAATAAAATCTTGCAGCGTAATGTCCATTGAGTTGTTGGTTGGCCAAACTGTTGCCTGGTCAGCACTACTTGCATTATTATACAACCCATCAGTGGTAACCTTCAGGGGCACTTCATACTCGTAGTAATTATCTACAAAGTCCGATCCGATACGTATGAATGCAGTTACTTCACTATCGCGCACCAGTGGTTGATTCTCTACCCGGTTGGCGTGAATGTACATTTCCAGCCTTTTGTAATTACGGAAATCGTACGGAATGTTTTTAAACACCGCCTTGCGGCCACAATCAGGCAAATCGCCAACAACAAGGGCTAACGATTGCTCATCTTGTTGCACGTACTGATTAGTTTGTGCACCCAATACCTGTTGACGTAAAATGCCCGGAGGTAACACATAGTTTACCGGTATTTTACTGCCGTTATTTTCGAGGCCAACGGCGCCTACGTTAAAGAATGAACTTGCGCTTGGGTGCGGGCTCACGTTATCGCAACCATCATCTAACGAAAGCTCGTATGTTCTCCATTGATTACGGGTAAGCTGGAGTGTAGCAAAGCGCAACACAACCGATGTATCCGCCCATCCGGTAAGGAACATCCGCATAAACTGAATAGACGTAAAATCGGCAATTGCCCCCACGCGGTTAGCATAAGCCGTAATAGGTATTTTAAACTGTAACCACCGCGCCTTAATGCCTGCCTGGTCCTGACCAATGTTCGGATCATTTGTAGGGTCCTCGGTTGTGACTATATATTGGTTGTTGCTTGGACCCATACCTGGCATCATGTGGACTACGTACTGAAAGTACTCTTCATCCTCATTCATCGTATTGTCGTTATTAATATCCTCCTTATCCGGTAAGCTGGTGCCTGCGGTTGTGGCAATGCTATTGGTTTGCACAGGCGAGTTACCTTCGGTTTGCGAGTATCTTTTATAGCAATCTAAAATTGATGGGTCGTTTACAAGGCTGGCATCCTGAAAGTAAACGAAATTATCAGAGCTTGGGTCATTATTTAACTGCGCCACCACACCTGGATTATTCGTAACTGTAGCAGCAATATTTGCAAGGAACGTTGACTTTCGTATTCGCTCCTCACCGTCACTCATTCCATCCAAACCAACGTCTTGCAAGGGTCGCAGAGTAGGATCATTATCGAAAGCGTTAACCAGTGGAATTAATTTGGGTACAACACCCCAAAAAGTATTGTCGGTTGCAGAAGAGTCGGCGGTGATACCATTTTCGAATGCCTGGCGCGAATCCTGCAAAATATCTTCCGATATATTGCCCAGGTCTATATATAAATATCCTCCCTGGCTGGTGGTATTGTAAAGAAACGGATCCATCATCCAGAACTCTATATATTCCACGTTAGTGGCTACTAAATCGGTATTATCCAGGGCCCGCATGATTCCTCCCCATCGAGAAGCCCGTGATTTTAGGCTACCGTCATTATTAAGACCCTGCGAATAAGGAGGTGCTCCGTTGGGCTTGCTCTCATAATTATAAGGACCCCGTTGGCCAGGCCAAAATGCCAAATCAAAGGTGTAAAGGTTAACATCCAGCGTTTGCGGTGTGGAGTTAGGGAACACCTCAGTATAAGGTACTAAACGCACGTAGTTACTGTAAATGTTACTCCCCTTATCGGTACTGTTATAAATGGCAGCCGGTGAGGTTTGCTGGGTGTAGAACGAATTATCAATGCGGTACCACGACATTAAGGCCCGGTTATAACCATAAGCCTCGTTGTTCACTAAAGATGCTTCAGGAAACATAGGCCTACCGGTTGGCCCCGGTGAGTTGCGTGGTGTGGACGCAAGTTTCCAGGCAACCGGTGGTGTTTTTAAATCGTACCCCGAGCTGGTACCTTCAAAATCATCGAGGTAAATCTGCCCGTCTTTATTGGCATCGTTAATAGCTTTTGAGTGGCCCGGTTTTAAATATGCAAACTCGCCATACGCCGCCAGGGTTGACATTTCTTTGGTGTTATACAAATAACTTATAGCCTTAGTTAACCATGGTAAATTGGTTTTGTAGGTTACATCGGTACCCATAATGGTGTTATGAATTGGCTCGTCGCCAATATTCACCTTTTGTGTAAATGGCCTTTCGCCTAGTGTTATGAGCGTTCCGCCGATTAACAACTTATCATTCACCTTGTAATCAAGGCGGGTGCCGTACATGGATTGCGTTTGTGTAGCAAATTGGTTATTGTTTTCGTAGTCGATTTTTATTTGCTGCTGGCTGTTTAATATAGATTGGTTGGTAATGGTTACGCGCCCAAGGTTATAATCAACGGTATAGTCCTGCCCTTCGGTAAGTTTAATGCCACCGGCGGTTACTACCACCGAGCCTCTTGGTATATTGCCTGCTCCCAACGAAATCTGGCTACCGTTAGTGCCCTTGTAAGTTCCCTTTATTACAAAGCGATTGTATTGCGGAAACTGTTGTGCCTCGTACTTTGTTGAATCGTACAATTGTTGAAATACGTACACCGAATCTGCCGGGCTGCCGCATCGATCAGCAGCGGCTAAAAGGTTTTTTCCAAACGGCTGCTTAACCGGGAAAATCAGTTTTCCGTTTTGCGGTAAAATATCTACGCCCGGTACAAAATCGAATAACCCATCGGGTATAGGGTCGTTGTTCAAATCAAGGTTATCCAAATTCAAAACATGCAATAACGGATTGCCTTGTAAACAGCCTTGTGGCAAATAACGCTTTAAGCCACCACCCGGGTCATTGTAATAAATATCCAAAAAGAAGTTTTGGTTGCTAATGCCAAAAGCACCCAATGAATAAATGTTTTTCATCATCAGGTTCCATATAGGCAGGTTGGTGCGCGGTGCGGTACCTTTCAGCAATTTAAGGTAAAGGTCTTTTGCTGTTGAGTTGGAATCGGGTGGAACCTCATCGCCAAACTCACCCACCTGGTAAACGGCACCATTATACTCATACTGGTAAGCCACGGCCAAAATGTCGTTAGGGTTTAGCTGCGAGTTAACCGATATATAACCCAGTTGCAGGTTAAAGGTAAACTCGTTAGGGTTTAGCTTGCGCGCGTAGGTTTTTTCAAAATCCTGCCCTTGCTGCAAACCATAACCCGGCCCTTGCAATACAGCCACCACATTACCATCAAAGCGGTTAGATGGCACTGATTTAAGCCGGTTATAAATATCATTTGCTGCATTGCGCGGCAAGCCGTTACCCCCCGATGTAGATGCAATTTGGTTAGAGAAAGGTGTCGATTCGCCGAGGTCCATTAAACCAACTACGTTACGCACGTTGGTAGTTGCGTTGGTACGATTGGTTACCCAAACTTCGATACGCGTAATATTTACTATTGAATTAATTTTTGGCAAGTGCGCCAAAGCCTCATCGTACTGGTTATAGAAAAACTGGCCTAAGAAGAAGTTCTTATTTTCTTCGTATTGATCGGAGTTAACTGAGAAGGTTTGCTGCTGAGCACCGTTTTGCAGCGTGATACTTTGCTTTTTAGATTGCTGTTGCGATACAACACTGGTCCATGTTAAGCGGCCAAACTGGAATACCGTTTTTACGCCAAACAGCGATTGGCTACCGGTAATTAAACGGGTTGGCAACGGCAGGCTTACGTTACCGGCTTCAATAGATTTTATGATATCATCTTTACCACCCGTGTAACCAATTTTTACCGTGTTATCGAAAGCAAAACCCGATTGGGTGTTATACTTAATACCTAGCTGCAACTTGTCGCCTATCTTTCCAATAACGTTCATGTTAATATTCATGTCGAAATTGAAGCCACCGGTTTGCCGGTTGCGGATAGGAATATTAGGGTTGGCCGTTTTTTGAATGTTGGCGCCCAGGGTCATTTCAACATTTCCCTGAGGTTTAATTTCGATTTTGCTACCACCAAATAAACGGTCGAGCATTTGATTTTTAATCTGCACCGGTGGCACAAGGCTCTTTTCTTCTACCAGGTTAACGGCATTGGCGCGTTCTTTCCAGTAGTCTTTCATTTCCTGCTGCTCGGTATATTTCAAATAGTCGGCATAGTTCATATACATCGGTGGCCGTACATCAATACCACCGGCCTTTTCGCTCACCACATACATACCGGTGGTGGGGTCATACTCCACAGTTTCCTGTACCGCCGGTGGGTCTTTTAAATAAAAAGGATTGGTTTGTTTATCGGTTACAAAATCACCCTGCCTGTCTTTTATAGAGTATTTAAGATTTACCTGGGTATCGGCCGGCGCGGGTTGAGGAGCAGCGGGAGGATCGGGAGCTACATAGCGAAAAGCAGGTAGGCTATTGCTACCCGCATAAGCAGCATACAGCACACTTACGCACGAAGCAACCATTAACCAACCAAAAATTTTCTTTGTTCCTTTCACTCTTTATCTAAAAGTTGTACAAATTTTTTTGCTTACTCCGGGTTCAGATTCGTGAGCTCTTCCCGAAGTATTTTATATTACAATAACTTCAATGCTTCTTTAATCAGCCCCTCAACATTACGGGCGTCACCGTTGCTTTGCAGCTTGGCTACCACTTTTTCGGCGGCCTGCTTATTAAACCCTAAGGCAACGAGTGCAAATAACGCTTCCTCTTTCATTGTATTGTTTGGTGTTGATACCAAAACCGCGTCAGTGCTCATTTTGCCCACTTTATCCTTCAATTCCAGTATAATGCGTTTGGCAGATTTGGGTCCAATACCCTTAATGCTTTGTATAAGTGCCTCGTTTTCACCCAGTATGGCCATTCTTATTTCGTCGGGCTTAAAAGATGATAACATCACCCTGGCGGTAGACGCGCCTACCCCCGAAACTGATATCAGCTTCTCGAAAAGGTCTTTTTCCTGCTCTTCGAAAAAGCCGTACAACTCAAAACCCGATACCGACTGGTTTTCGCTTTTAACTATTAGTGAAGTTTGCAGCAGGCAATTATCGAGGTGCTGAATCCTTTCGAAGGTGTTAAGGCTTATCTTAACCATATACCCAATACCCCCCGTTTCAAGGAAAATATGAGTTGGACTTTTGAATGTAATTTTGCCGCTTAAGTACGCTATCATCCCTTACAAAACTGTTTTGCGCTAAAATAGATTTCTTTAGTTATTCAACAGTAGAAAGGGGCTATAGGCAGGGGTTTTATGGGTTGTAGTTGTTAAGAGTAGTTTGTTGAGTGTCTAATTAGCGTGTTCAAGTTGCATCAATTTATCTGAAAATGCAAGCAAATCTGTTTCCTTAAAGTTATCGGCAAGCACCTGTATTCCAATAGGTAAACCCTGTGCATCTTCGGCCAATGGCAACGAAATTGCGGGTATACCGGTTAGGTTTGCCAGTACAGTGTAAATATCAGCCAGGTACATCTCAACCGGGTTATCGCTTTTTTCGCCAAACTTAAAGGCAACGGTTGGGCTTGTTGGCATAATAACAAAATCGTATTCCTTAAAAATGGCGCGCATTTTATCGGTCAGTATTCGGCGCACCTTTTGGGCACGGCTGTAATAAGCATCGTAATAACCCGAGCTCAACACAAATGTGCCCAGCATAATGCGGTTCTTTACCTCTTTACCAAAGCCTTCGGTACGCGACTTTTTATAAACCGTCTCCATTTCACTCGCCTGTTTCGACCGGTAGCCGTAATGTACTCCATCGAAGCGCGCAAGGTTAGAAGAGGCTTCGGCTGTTGAAAGCACATAATAAGTAGCTATCAAATGATCTAAATAGGCAAAGTCAATTTCGCCAACGGTATGGCCTTCGCTCTTTAAATTTTCAACCAGGTCGTTAACCGCATCTTTCACTTCGCTATGAAGACCTGAGCTATTCATGATGGTTGGAAAAACTGCAATCTTCGCCTTTTTTCCAAAGGCAAGCTGCGATGAGTAAGTATCTACTTTTTGAGATGATGATGTAGAGTCGTAATTGTCTTTACCCGAAATAACTTCCATAATCAAGGCGGCATCGGCAACCGATTTAGTAAAAGGGCCTATCTGGTCAAATGATGAAGCATAAGCAATCAGGCCGTAGCGCGAAACCCGGCCGTAAGTAGGTTTTAATCCTACTACACCACAAAATGCTGCGGGTTGGCGAATAGAGCCACCGGTATCTGAGCCCAGCGAAACGTGGCACAAATCTGCCTGCACTGCCACCGCTGACCCACCGGATGAACCACCGGGTACGCGGCTATTATCAGCAGCATTCAACACGTTGCCGTAAGCCGAGTTTTCGTTGCTGGAACCCATGGCAAATTCATCGCAATTGGTACGGCCAATAATAATGGCATCTTCAGCCAACAGTCTTTCTACAACCGTTGAATTGAAAAGCGAGGTAAATCCTTCTAATATTTTTGAACCGGCCGATAATTTATGGCCCTTGTAACAAATGTTATCCTTAATGGCTATTACAACGCCAAACAATTTGCCGGTAGCGGCACCGCTTTTAAGTTTATTATCAAGTTCGCGCGCTCGTTGCCGGGCGTCATCAGTAAATACTTCTAAAAAAGCATTCAGGTGTTTATTGGCTTCTATCTTGGCTAAATAGCCATTAACCAGGCCTTCGCAACTAAGCGTGCCATTTTTCAGGTCGGCCTGAACTTGTCGTATAGTGGGATTAGACAACTCCGCCACCTCAATTTACCTTAAAATTGACCAAAAACTTCATAGATATTTCGGGGTGCTATTAAGCCTTTTTTTCGGTTACCGGTTCGGTAGTAGCTGTAGGAACATTGGTAGGAGCCTTCTCCTTCATTCCTTGCTCAATCTCTTGCTTAATATTCGATTTGGCTGAATTAAATTCTCTTACACCCTCACCTAACCCGCGCATTAGCTCAGGTATCTTTTTACCACCAAAAAACAATAGTACTATGGCTAATACCAGCAGTAAGTGCTCTGGCTGAAAAATGCTTGCTTCTTGTACGTTCATGACTTCCGTGTTTATATAGTGCAAAAGTAACCCAAAATGTTGAAAACAGAAAGATTGGGGGAGTTTAACACTATAGGGAGGCAACATTTTGTGCGCTCCGGCTACAACATAAACCCCAACAACAAACTTGCAAGAGTTTTACACCTCAAAAAAGCACCAACGGTTTACATTTTTGCAAATTGTAAACCATCCGTTTGTTAAAATTGATACTAGTTTGTTGATTTTCAAGCATTTATAAAAATGCGAGGTGTAAACCATCCTTGCAACTCCTACGCAAGTCCATTGCGCAGTGGAACCCCATTTTTGCCTTAAAAATTATCATACCTATGGAAAAAAGATTCACCTGGCAATATAACGCCGAAGGCCTTAACGCCACACAGCAAAAACTACAATCGCTTTTACTAAGCAACGAAAGTATTACCAAAGAACTGGAAAACCTGGATGAAGCAGAGCGGACCGAGTTCAACAATATGCTAACCGATGCCATTGATGAATTAAACAAAGAGCACACACGTCTTATGGTACTTATGGGTCAGCTTTCACGCATGCCCGCAAAGCAATTGGAATGGGAAAACAACCATATTAAAATTACAAAAGCTATCGTTTCGGCGCTTTCTCGCACAGACCGTACGCCCAACCAAATGTATCTTGCCCGGGTAACGGGGCTTAGCCGTCAAACCATACGCGCACATGTTGCACGAGGTGATGATTATTCTGTTTATGCCGAGCACATGCGCCAATACGCTATGATGGCACCCCAGGTGATGGATGCTGTGTTACATGGCGCCATTTTAGAGCGTGATATGAAAGCCGTAAAGCTTTACTTCGAAATTTTAGACAAACTTAAGGCGCAAGGCCCTACCGCAATTTACAACACCACCAACAATTACATACAAATTAATACTACTATTATAAAGCAGGAGGTCATCAACCTTCTGGCTCCCGAACAACTACGCCAAATTGAAGACCTGATAAACAAACTTTTGCCTCATGGCACCAATAATCCTTTTGGCCCAGAGGCAGCGTTTGTGCAACTGCCACCGGAATAAAAGCAACAATAGCTTCAGTTTTTCAATTTAGTGTACATTTGGCAACCGGTCATTACAAACCGGCCACGCAAAAATGGATACAAAAAAAGTAAACGTACATATACCACCCATCACAATCCCGTATTGGGTATTAATGGTATTAGCAACCACCATTGGCGAAATTGTGGGCAACCTTATTTCGCGCAACATGGGCCTGGGGTATAGCACCGGTGCCATTATATTAATAAGCACCTATTTGGTTGCCATTATCGGCATTGTTTTGTGGGCTAAAGAAAGCGCTGCTATTTATTGGGTTTTAATTGTGCTAGGAAACATAGCAGGCACCAACTGCGCCGATTTTATTACCATAACACCGCTAAAGCTTGGCACTATATGGGGCTCGCTTTTAGTAATGGCTATTTTGGCTGCCATATTGCTTGTATGGAAGTTGGTTGCACCCAAATCAACCATACAAAGCGGCTTTACACGCACCACATTTTTTCTGTACTGGTTTGCCATTTTGGTTTCAAGCACCTTCGGCACTACCTCCGGCGATTTTCTTTCTAACGATACTCCGCTAGGTTCAGGCGGTGGCACGCTTTTGCTTATTGGAATATTGGCAATTCTTGCCGCTATAAATGCCTACACCGGCGTTTCGAAAGAGATTTTA
>CAIOTH010000170.1 GCA_903861145.1 uncultured Bacteroidota bacterium
AAAGCACCTCCAAACACTAATTTATCACTGTTTAATTCGGGGTAGCCCCCTGCTTTTCACTTTTTCATCCAATTTGAACACTTTCATAGGCAATAGTTGTAATGAAAAAATATTTTTTTACTTTTATCGGACAATATAGATTACAATTGATGTTTTAAGTAATACGGTGTCAAGGTTTACCTCGCTATCTGCAATAATCGCACCTATACTATCTAAAAACAGCCCACCATTTTTCGTTGGGCCTATGGTCAATTTAGTGAAGTGCACCCTATCAGGGACCAGAAATCTAAAATTTCCATGGGCATCAGTGGTTTTTACCATGCCTGTTTCCTTAATTTCTAATTCCAAACCCTGCACACCTTGCTCGGTAAAATCTATCACCCTTCCTTTAATAACCGTACCGGTGGCATTTGTAGCCGACTTTTTAGAATTATCGGTATTGTAAGCGCTATGCGTTGGTGAGGCGGTTTGTGCCGAAGTTTTATATGTAGAAGCATAAAATAAAAACAGCGAAGCAGCCACTCTTCTAAATGTACCAATGCGATGAACTTTTTTATCTGGTATCAATGGCCTGTCAATTTGTTGAGATGAAAACCGCCCACACATTTTGCCACCTGCCGCTTTTTCAATATGCCTTATAATTTCATCATCACTTAAAAGCGAAAAATCGGTAAGGACCGTTTGGCAGGCCTGGCAAAATCGTCCACGCTCAACAAACGACATTTCCTCCCAGTTTTCATTACAAGGAGAAGGAATGGTAATTACTAAGGGTGGTCGGGCTTTCCAAAACATACTCTAAGATATAATACAACGCTAATTTCAATAAATATTTCTATCCGTATTAATCATAATCATCATAACAAATCAGCGTTCCATTGGTTTTGCATTTTTCCATCTTTTATTTTGCCATTCAAAAGTGAATGCAGACTTTTACGCTTCATAATTAAGCAACCATGTCAGTTCATAAAGAAATAAAGAGAATTACCACCCGCACCTTGCAGGATTTTAAGCAAGAGGGTGTAAAAATATCGATGCTAACGGCCTACGATTTTTCGATGGCTAAAATTATTGATAGTGCTGGTATCGATGTCATATTGGTTGGTGATTCGGCCAGCAATGTAATGGCCGGGCATGAAACCACCCTGCCTATTACTTTAGAGCAAATGATATATCACGCATCTTCAGTAGTACGCGGTGTACAGCGTGCCCTGGTAGTGGTTGATTTACCTTTTGGATATTACCAGGGCAACTCGAGGTTGGCCTTAGAGTCTGCCATTCGTATTATGAAAGAAGCAGGGGCGCACGCCGTTAAGTTAGAAGGTGGCAGCGAAATACGGGAGAGTATTGAGCGCATACTTACGGCCGGTATACCGGTTATGGGGCACCTTGGGTTAACGCCTCAATCTATTTATAAGTTTGGCACATATACGGTGCGCGCCAAAGAAGATACCGAAGCCCGCAAATTGATTGAAGATGCCATTTTGCTTGAAAAAACAGGCTGCTTTGCTATTGTGTTGGAAAAAATTCCGGCCCAGTTGGCAACTACCGTAGCTCAAAAAGTGCAAATACCGGTTATTGGTATTGGTGCAGGCGGCGGTGTAGACGGGCAAGTACTTGTATCGCACGATATGCTGGGTATTACCAAAGAGTTTCAACCACGCTTTTTACGCAGATATTTGAACATGTATGACGAAGTTCAAAGCGCCGTAAAGCAGTATGTGGATGATGTTAAAAGCAGAAACTTCCCTAATAGCGAAGAACAGTATTAGTGGCCACATTCCTCCGTCACCATTTTAGCAATTTAATTCCAGCTTCATCTGCTATATTTGTTTGCATTCATTATTGCAGATGAGGAAGATTTTACCAGCCATTTTTTTTATTAGTTGTATAGCTACTTCGGCATTTAGCCAGCAAGAGGCTCAAACAAGTATGTATCTGTATAATGGTTTATACCTCAACCCTGCCTATGCCGGTAGCCGCGATGTCTTAAATGCTACCGTAATGTATAGAGACCAATGGGTGAAAATGCCTGGTGCGCCTCAAACGGCTTCGGTTGGCATTAATTCACCTTTAAAGAACGAAAAGCTTGCCTTGGGGCTTATTTACAGTTACGACCAGATAGGTGTTACAAAAACCAATTCGGTAAATGCTGATTTTGCTTACCGTATTAAAGTTGGCAAAAAGAAGGATATCAATCTTAGCTTTGGTATTTCGGCGGGTTTTCAAAACTATAGCGCCAATTTAAGCGGTATTGCCACTACCGATGCCGATGACCCCAGTTTTGTGGGCAATAATCAAAACCGCTGGTTGCCCAATGTGGGTGCCGGGTTTTATGTGTATAGCAGTAAGTTTTTCGCCGGTGTATCAGCTCCATACATTCTTGCAAATAGGCTGAATGGTGCGGCCGCTTTGTTTGCTACTTCTACAACTATTGCAAGGCAATATCAAAACGTGCTAATTACGGGCGGCTATGTATTTGAACTGGGTAAAAAGGTCCATTTTGTGCCCTCGGTTTTGGTAAAATACGTGCCTAAATATGCCCCAATAACTTTAGACTTTAACGCCATGTTTGTTTTTATTGACAGGGTTTGGCTGGGGGCATCGTACCGGTTAAATGATTCATATAATTTTTCGCTGGCTGTAAATATTACAAAGCAGGTTAAAGTGGGTTACTGCTATGACCTCACAATTTCTCCGCTCAATAAATTTACCACCGGTACGCATGAGGTAATGATTAGTTTCGATACCTGGTTTAAAGAAAAGAAGGCAATAGCCCCGATACAGATGAGTTATTTTTAATAGTATGGTGACTGCCAATTGCCGATAATTTATAGCTTTGAAAGGTATTCTTCATTAATAAAATAACCCTGAATGTATTGCAGATTTATTTTTTCGGCGTGCGTGTGCCTGCTTGTTGTGTCATCGGCCTTTGCACAAAACCCCCACAATAATAAAATGGGTGATGACTGCATGAAAAGAGGTGATTATGCCAAAGCTGCTTCTTTTTACAAAAAAGCCGCCGATGCTAATATTAACGATGTCTTGGCGAAAGAAAAATTGGGTAAGGCTTTGGTGGCTTTGGGCGATTATCAAAGTGCTGAAGCTGTTTACCAGTTACTGGCAACCAGCCCAATGGCCAGCGACACCAATAAATTTTATTACGCACAAATGCTACGCACCAACCATAAATATGAGGTGGCTGCAATAAACTATAAGGCTTATTTTGATTTGCACCCGAATGACCCGTTAGCCGGAGAATTCAGAAATTTTTCGGAAAAACTAAAGGCTTTGCAACAGGCAGATAATCATTACCAATTAACTAACATACCGGAGAACACAAAAGGCTCGGATGAAGGGCCAACTTTTTGTGTGTATAATTTTTGTTTTACCTCTAACGGCAATTCTTCGGGCAGCAAAAATGGGAACTACGATTTATACATTTTGCATGGTGGCAACCCGGCCAATCGTGAACCCGAAAAAATTAAAGGCAAAGCAAACTGGAGTTTAAATGAAAATGCTGCAGCGTTTACCAACGATGGTAGGGAGATGATATTTACCCGAAGCAATAATCATAAGAGTATTGATAAAGGCTATAAACTGGGCTTGTACCACGCCGACTATGACTCGGTTGGTAAAAAATGGATAAACGTAAAGCCATTATCGTTTAGCGATAACAACTATAATTATATGCAGCCTGCGCTATCAAAGGATGGAAGTAAGCTTCTTTTCTCCAGCGATAAACCGGATGGATTGGGTGAGACAGATATTTATATGGTGGTTAAGCAGGGCAATAGTTGGGGGGCACCGGTTAATTTGGGCGCAGGTGTTAATACGATTGGAAGAGAAGAGACGCCATTTATAGCCAGTGATGGTAGCTTGTATTTTGCTTCCGATTCAAGAATGGGTTTGGGCGGTTTGGATATTTATGCCGCAACTGCAACCGATAGCACCTGGGGCAATGCTTCGAATGTTGGAATTCCAATTAACTCGGCTTTTGATGATTTTGGGTATGTAAATGACCCAACAAGTCATTCAGGTTATATTGTTTCTAATCGCCCCGGGGGAATGGGTAAAAATGACATTTATCATTTTACGCCGAGCAATGACTTGTTAAGCGCATCCGGGGCCTTAACGAATAACATCAATAGTCCGAGAAAGATTATTGAATTGAATATTAACGTAAGCCAGGGTAATGATAAATTGCAAAATGCTACGGCTGTTTTGTTTAACCCGGCAACCGGTGTAAAGATTGAGCATGTAAGCGATATCGATGGATATGTAAAGTTTGAAGCTGAACCAAACCAGGAATATGTTTTAAAGGTTTTTAAAACCGATATGCAGCAAGGCGGATATGAAAAATTTGTAAGGCCGATTTCGACCCTTGGTTTAAAGCCGGGACAGGTTTTAAGAGAAGATGCGCAGTTGATTTATCATGAAAATATGGAGGCCGCAATGGGCACCGAAATGAGCAGTGCTAAAGTGCAGTCAGGTTCGCCAAATATGGCGGGGCTGCCAACTATTTATTTCGGCACCGGCAGTTACACTCTTGACGCGACCTCAAAAAAGAAACTGGATGAGGTTGTAAAATTGATGAAACAGAACCCTTCGGTTGAAATGGAAATAAGTTCGAACACAGATGCAAGTGGTGATTTGAGAAGCAATATGGCTCTATCTGCCAAACGCTCGCTTGCCTGTTTGAACTATTTAGTTACTCAAGGCATTAATAAAGGCCGCTTTATTGCAGTTGGATATGGCGATAAGATGCCAGTGAATAATTGCATTAAAGTCAGCAACTGTACAGACGTAGAAAAGGCCAAAAATCGCCGTACTGAGTTTAAGATTATTAAGAATTAGATTTTGAAGCGCGAATAAGAACAGGATGAAGCTCATACATTAACACGCTGAAATGAACATTTTTTATTGCCCTAATGCTGCACTGAACGAATCGTGTTTGTTGGATGAGAACGAATCTTCTCATCTTATAAAGGTATTGCGCAAACGTGAGAATGATGAGTTGCTGGTATTTGATGGTAAGGGCAAATTGTACGATGCACGTATTGTGGGCATTGGCAAAAAAGATGCAACAGTACACATTGTACGTTTGGTTGAAGTTGAAGAGCAAAATAAACCGCGTCTGCATATTGCCATTGCTCCTTCAAAAAATACAGAACGCCTGGAATGGTTTGCTGAAAAGGCAACCGAGATTGGTATTGCTGAAATTACACCGCTAATTTGCAAGCATTCAGAAAGGAAAGAGCTCAGGCCCGACAGGATTGAAAAAATATTGTTGGGCGCCAGCAAGCAAAGTGTAAAACTTACTATACCACGATTAAACCCTGTTATAAAATTCGAAGCATTTATAAAGAGTGTTAAAGCAACCGATAGAAAGTTTATGGCTTATTGCGATGAAAAATCGGTGCATTTAAAAGATGCGTACCACGGTGGATTTGATGCGGTTATACTTATTGGACCAGAGGGAGATTTTAGCCGCGAGGAGGTAATATTGGCTGAGCAAAATGAATTTGAAACTGTTTCGTTAGGCAAGAGTCGCTTGAGGTTAGAAACGGCCGGCATTTATGCAACCACAGTTTTTAATCTGGCAAACGAAAAGTAACTTAGCGGTATGATTCGGAAACTGATTTTTTTGTGCCTTGCGTTTACTGCTCTTTCATTTACATCAGATGAAAAGCCGCTTAAAATTGCTTTGCTTAAATACAATGGGGGAGGAGATTGGTATGCAAACCCTACCTCTTTGCCTAACCTGGCCAAATATTGTAATCAAAACCAGGGCATGAATCTTGAAACCAATATTCCTACTGTTGAAGTTGGTAGCCCCGAGTTATTTAATTACCCCTTTGTGCATATGACCGGCCACGGCAATGTGGTTTTTAACGAGCAAGAACTTGATAACCTGCGCGCATACCTTGGTGGTGGTGGTTTTTTGCACGCCGATGATAATTATGGTATGGACCCCTACATTCGGCCGCAGTTGGAAAAAATATTTCCCGGCTCAAAGCTGGTCGAGTTACCTTTTACCCATCCCATCTTTCATCAAAAATTTGATTTCCCAGGTGGGTTGCCTAAAATACATGAACATGACGGTAAAGCGCCACAGGCTTTTGGTTTATTTCATGAGGGCCGATTAGTGGCGCTATATACTTACGAGTGTGATTTAGGTGATGGCTGGGAAGACCAGGACGTACACAAGGACCCAAACGAGGTGCGCGAAAAAGCATTGAAAATGGGAGCCAATATTTTAAGATACGTGTTTAGCAATTAGAAGGTTATTTATAACGGGTCAATGGCCTTTGTTATCTCAATAACTTAATACCCATTTTGGGTAAAATAAGGTACAAATACGTTCTGCTTCTTTCATAATAAACCATTTAATGCAGTGGCTTTTCATCGTTTAAGCGCTTGGCTTGGTTGTTGTTTTCACTTTATAACTAAAACTACTAGTTATGAAAGCGCTAAAAGCAATATTATCTGTATCCATCCTATTATCGTTTTTATCGGCTTGCACAGTTCATCACCATGATGACGACATTTATTTTCGCCAGCATTATAGTGATCACCATGCCGAACGGCAAGTGCATGACGTGTATCGCGTGAATAGTTGAAGGAGAAATTGAATAGTGTGTACTGGCTTAAGCCTTAATTAGCGCGCGTTTAATATTCGCCACTAAAGCAGGGCCGCTATAAATAAAACCAGAATATAACTGAATCAGATCAGAGCCGGCATTTAATTTATCAAGGGCGTCCTGCACGTTCATAATTCCCCCAACGCCTATGATGTTGGTTTGAAGGTTTAGCGTTTGGGCTTCGTGTTTGATTTTTTTGATAACTTCTGTTGCTCTTTCGGTTAATGGTTTACCGCTTAAACCACCGGCGCCAAATTTTTCAATTTCAGCGGGAGTGTAAGTTAATGGCTGGCGGGCTATAGTTGTGTTAGTGGCTACAATGCCATTAATTTTTGTCTGTTGAACTACCTTAACTACATCTTCAATCTGCTCGTCCGTTAAATCGGGTGCAATTTTCAGAAGGATAGGTTTGGCCTTAGGCTTACTATGGTTAATATCCTGCAATGAATTAAGAATAGCTGACAGGGCATCTTTATCCTGAAGTGCCCTCAATCCCGGTGTATTGGGCGAACTTACATTTACTACAAAGTAATGGGCGTGTTCAAACAATGCCTTAAAACAGTATTCGTAATCGCGAATAGCATCTTCATTGGAAGTAACTTTGTTTTTGCCAATATTGGCACCAACAATAATGTCGGTTTTTCTTCTTTTTAATTTGGCAGCCGCGGCATCGGCCCCAATGTTATTAAAACCCATGCGGTTTATCAGGGCATCATCTTTTACAAGCCGGAATAAGCGAGGTTTATCATTACCCGGCTGAGGTTTAGGGGTTACAGTTCCTATTTCGATAAAGCCGAAGCCCATGACCCCCAATTCGTCAATTACCTCCCCGTTCTTATCTAATCCGGCGGCCAGGCCTACAGGGTTTGGAAAATCAAGTCCAAAAACATTACGGTGAAGGCTTTGGTGTTCCAGTTTTCCGCCAGCAATTAGTTGAAGCAAAAAAGGAAGCTTTCCTGCCAATTTGAGGTTGTTTATGGTAAAATGATGTGCTTCTTCGGGGTCCAGGGAAAAAAGAAATGGCTTCGCCAGCGGGTAAAGATTCATGTCTGCAAACATAATTAGTTGCTAATTAACTATTGGCTTAAACTTTTTAGGGGGATAAATGGTTTATTTGGTAAAATTGGTAAATACATTCTTATGTTAAAATTTAAATTGTATCTTACCACCGCATAAAACAAAAAATGATATGGGTAGACCACCAACAAAACCGGTAACGCTGAAGGATGGATTTTATATTGAAGTTCGTAATAAAGGCGCCAATTCAGGCATTAAGATAAGAAGCGATAACAGCGAAAGCATGCTGGAAGCTGCTAAGGAATACAAAAAGAGTAAAGAAGTTGTAGTACTTGGCGAGCACAAAAAAGGCAAGTGGGTAACCGAACAAGCTGTGGTTGCTAAGAAATCGAAGGCCAGATAGGCATTTTGCCAGCGATAGTCTGAAAGTAATTTTAAATACCCGATGATTCACTCATGTTCTGTAAAGAAAAGTGGTGAATCATCGGGTATTTTATTTATTCGGCCTTTACCAGCCTTTTCCTAATAACCAGTTCATTCTGGACCAGTTCGGCTATGTATACGCCGGAGGTAAAACCCTTCATGTCGATCTTTAGCAGGCTAGAGCCCCAGTTGGGATTGATTATTTGTAACACTACCCGACCCATAGCATCAAATACACGAATTGCCTCGGGTGCAAAGTTTGGTGCCGTGCGGATAGTGAACGCCCCCGAAGATGGATTGGGGTAAACCCCTATTTCGGCAGCAATAACCTCTTCAATACTGGTGCAAACGTATACCGTAATATTGTTCGATGCCGTGTTACTACAGGTATTGGCATCGGTGTAGCTGTAAATAATTTGATGCGATCCGGCACCCGCGGTACCCGGATTGAATTGCGAGCCGCTCGCCCCACTACCGCTAAAGGTACCGCCTGTAGGAGATGCTGTAAGCGCTAATGGCGCTGCATTGCTGCAAATGCTATCCTGGCTGAGTTGGAAAATAATTTGAGGCAATGGGTTTACCGTTACCGTTAATGCTTGCGAAACAGCTGAGCACTGGTTGGCATCAGTAATGGTTGCATTATAATTTCCGGCTTGGCTAACCATAGTGCTTGCCTGTTGAACGTTGTTGCTCCAAATATAAGCAGACCCTCCGCTTGCGGTAAGCGTAACACTGCCGCCCTGACAAAAAGTTAAAGACCCATTAGCAGTAATTTGCGGAGTTGTTGTTGAGAAGTTATCAATGCTTACGCTTACGGAATTAGATGTACCACTGCAATTATTGCCGGTTGAAACTATAACCGAGTAAGAGCCCTGCTGCGATACGGTAATACCTTGCTGTGTTGAGCCGTTGCTCCAAGCGTAGGAAGTATAGCCGGATGGGGCCGATAATCCCACACTATTACCCGTACAAATAGCCACCGGCCCGGCTGGCGTTACCTGCACACCACTAATCGCCGAGTTGACGTTTACAGTAGCCGTATCTGATTGGGCATGGCAATTATTACCATCGGTAACTGTAGCATAAAACGAACCTGATTGATTTACAGATATGGTTTGCTGTGTTGCTGCATTATTCCATTGGTAAGTATATCCCGCGGGTTGCGAAAGATTTACGCTGCTGCCTGTACAAAATGCCAAAGGTCCGCTGGCGCTTATTTGCGGCCTCGTTGTTGAGAAAGCGTCAACCGTTACAGTCAATGAATTGGTGGTGACCTTGCAACCGGTTGCATCGGTTAAAGTTGTGTTGTAGGTGCCGGCTTGCGTTGCGCTAATGTTTTGCGATGTTGAACCGTTGCTCCAATGATATCCTGATTCAGAAGGAGCAGAGAGCGTTACACTACTACCTCCGCAAAAGGTCAAAGGGCCGTTGGCCGTAATTTGTGGCGAACTATTGGCAAAAACATCCACTGTAACATGCACAGTATCTTTTTTTACAACACTACCGGTTGTGCCGGTTACAATATACATTGTATTTGCGGCAGGAGATACGGTGATACTTGCCGTAGTTGCTCCCCCTGGTTGCCAGGAATACGTTGTAGCGCCTGTGGCGCTAATAGTTATTGTACTACCTGTGCAAATGGTTGTATCGGCAGCAGTAATAAGATGAAGTGAATTTGTAACTGAAGTGGCTGTGGTATCGGCAAGCCAAATAGTGGCGTTCATAATCAGTAATTCATGATTGCCATTGGCATCCCCGGTCCAACCATTGTACAAATTATCATTTGGGTCACCCGTGCCGTCATCCATAGGTGAGCTATCACCGGTTGCAACTACTTTGCCACTACCATATCTTGCATGGCACATCATTACACCGGTATCGCCCACAGTTGAACAGCCATTTACATAAACAACCCCAACAACCGATGAGTTGAGTGCCGGATTAATCTTTAAACTACTGCCATCAGAGTATTGTAATTTAGTGGGATGGCCGTATGGGCCATGTATTAAAGAGTCGTTGGGCAGGGTTGCAAAATTGGTGCTGGTTTGCGAGAAATCATTCAATGCCCAGGTGATGCCAAAAACATTGTTTGAGCTGGTCATAAAATCATTCCAAATAGAGGGGGAATCGTGTCCATCATTATTTCTATCAGAGCCCACGTGATCAGATATCATAAATAAGCCACCCCCGTTCTGAACAAAGCTAAGCAAAGCCGTTTTTTCGGCTGTGGTAAACAAAATATTGGGCTCGTCAACAATAAAAACTTTATAATGGCTTAGGTCTTGCGCATTAGTATTGTCGCCGTAGGTTATTTTTCCGTTGTAAGGAAGCTCCTCTACCTCGTAACCTAGTTTAACCAAATCAATACCCCAGCTTGAGAGCGAACCCTCCCAATATGTTTCGGCAGTAGCAGAAGTGACTGTGCTTTGCAGTGGAGTTGGAAATTGCTGCGGATCGGATTCATTTCCCCCACCAACATGAGCCGTGCCTCCTGAAAAACCAAGGTCGTGTGCATCCGCATCAATAACCCAATCGGCGTTTGCTGCGCTTTCGGCTTTAGTAGCATCGAAGAGAATTTTTACCTGAGCAAAGCACCCTGCATTTATAAACAAAACAAAAACATAAAGTATTGTTAACCTTTTTATCATACCACAAAATTAGGTGGCTAAAGTAGAAAAAGGGCTACCGGTGGCGTATGAACTGAGATAACTAAGGGGAAGACCAAATAAGATAGGGGGTAAATGTGTTAAATATTTGGCTGTTAATGCGTTGATTTTATAAATTAGGACGATAAACGGCTTAAAACCTATGCAATTAATTCTATTTCGTACCCACTGTGTTTACGAATATTAATAACGTTGCCTCCTTCAAAAATAAAGTATTGTCCGCGTATGCCTTTAAGCTGCATCTCGATGTTTGGCATTTTATCAAACGATAGGCTTGTGACTTTTGCCGGATATTCAATAACCGGGTAAATCAATTCAACAATTTCGTCGTTTGCTGATTTGTATTGCCGATATTCTTCTGGCAGTAAATCAATTACTCTTTGCTTTTCCTGTACTAAATCCATTTCACCTATAGCTTCGTTTTTTAGCATACGTTGCCAATTGGTTTTATCGCTCAGATGCTCTTTTAGCGCAACTTCTATTAATCCTGCTAACTGGCGATACGGGGTTTCAACAATAATAATTCCTTTGTGTGCGCCCTGGTCAATCCAACGGGTTGGTATTTGGTCTTCGCGGGTTACGCCTACTTTTATGGCATTGGTTTGTGCCAGGTAGACATAATGCGGCCTAAAGTGTGCTCTCTTTTCCCATTCAGGGTCCCGCCCTTTGCCCAGGTGAGCTTCGCATAACTCGGGCCTAACAATACATTCGGCATTTTCAGGCGAATTCATAAAGCAGTTGTAGCACATGCCTTCACCAAAACTTTTGTATGTTTTTTTGCTGCAAACGGTGCAGTATATATTACCGGTAAAGCGCAGTTGAATATTCTTTCCTATCAACTCATTAACCGCTATCTTATCATTACCCAACGGCAAAAAATATTGCACCGGGTTGATGTAGAGGGTTGGCATTTTATCTAATATTCCGAGTGCGCGCATACTTTGAGTGTGTTAAGATGTTAAAGTGCGAAGGTGTTAATGTTTGCTGAGGTTTCAAAGTACGTTCTAACGCTGTAATACCAGTAAATGTTTAGAGCTAAAGGTATGGTTGCCCGTACGAACAACAACTACGTAAATACCATTTACATGACCGCCCAAATTTATTTGAGTGTGATGATGCAATTGAGGCGTGGAGTACACCAATTCGCCAAATAAATTATAAACCTCAATTTCTCCGCCAATTTGCGCCCCTTTTTCGGCGTTAACTACAAAGTTACCGCTTGTAGGATTTGGATATAGTTGAACACTTTTTTCAACGAGGGCTATAGGTTCGGGACATAATGAAAGTCGGGGGATAACAACAGTATCGCCCCGCCTGACCCAAAAACCTAGGGTATCAGTCAAATACCCTTCTTTTTCGGCAACCAGCCAATAGTATGTTGAATCCGTATTCCTGTTTCCGGCCCAAAGGCCAAAATGATACTGGCCGGTTGCATCGGTTTTTTGCCGGCTGCGGAATAGTGTATCACCTGAAACTCGTCCTTTACAATAAACGCGCACAAAAGCATCGTTTAATACATTGCCGGTGGCGCAATCATATAATTTTCCTTGTCCGGCGCCCAGGTAAGGATAATATAACGAATCCAACCAGTGAGGCAATGCAAATCCATTCCAAATGGTTAGGGGAATGCTATCAGCAATTAAAAACACACCGGCAAAAAGAGTAACGCCGTTGATATCGCCATCATCGTACCTATCGAGGGCATGGGCCAGTATATAATGAATGCCATCGGGCTGCAACCAGCCAGGGCCGCTGTTTTTGAGGTAAATGCCTATTTGGATTTCTTTGTTGGGATAGTTAACCCTTAGAGTAGTTACATCATTATCAAAGTTGGTGTAGCAGCAGTTTTGATTAGGAAGATTGTAGTATTGAACCCCATCAATACACGATAGAGCTGACGGGTTTGCCGCGGTGCTATATACAACTCCATAAAGCTTATTGTTTGGGGTGATGGCTATACACTCAGAGTGAACGTTTCCTTCGGCATCTACGTATTTGCCTTGTACTGCATCGCGTACCTGGCGAGTAATAGAAGTGTCACCGGTCCAATCATCTAAAATTACGCCGCAGAACCCACCGTAAAGTTGAGATAAGCGCGAAAAACGTTGCCCACCCTGTATCATACCCGGGCCATTTGACTGTGGATAGGGAGCATAAAGGACAGTATCCGCAGGTTGGTTGTAAATCCCTCCCTCGTGCGGTGGTTGTATAATGCCCACTACGCGATTGGCGTTCCAGCTAATACATGAATCTATTTCGGGAACAAATTCGAAACGGTTATCAATGGCCTGGTCGGGGATTGCCATATCACCAAACCTGAATTGGTATTGCAAGATTGCAGAATCGGTGCCCGTACTATCAGTGAAGCTATAACCGGCAGCAATGTGATATACGCCGAGGGGGCCTGTAATTTTGTTTTGATTTTGGGCACATAAATACTGAAGAGAGATAAGCGCTATGAATAGTAATTTTATCCTCATAGTGCCGCTTTTGTCGTGTTTTTGTGGAGTAGTCCCATGTTCAATATGGCCATATATTTTGTATGCCTTGCTATAACGGAAGGTTTATGAACTTATTTCATTTATGGGTTTAGGCCATTGACATGGGTGCTTGACTAGCAAAAATTATTCCAAAATTCTGTTACATTCGTTCGGTTTTATTGATGGGTTATAAATGTAAATCGAATATACCAATGCCTTTATCTAATTCAAATGCCAAAAGGACTTTAGCCAGTGCGTTGCCGTATCTACTGTTTTTATTTTTCGGCTTGCTTTTGCGCATTCCTTTTTACACGGATTATTTTGTGCCAGGTGTTATTGTCGATAGTTTTGCTTACGCCGACTTTGCCAAAAATATCTTTCTGCATGAAATGCCACCGGCATTTAGAGCTTATACCCCGGGTTATCCATTATTTCTTTACTTAACTGAGACACTCGGCTCGCATACCATGTGGTCGTTTTTTATGGTACAGACGGTCATCAACTTCGTATTATATTTTTTTGTTATAAATGTATTGTTTGGAACCAAAGCCATGGGGAGTATCTTAAAATATTCTATTCTCTTTATTTTAATTCTCTTTTTTAATTCATCTGCTACTTTGTCGATAGAAACCACGATGGGCCCGGTGCAGTTATTCAACGGGCTATCGTTGCTTTTGGTAATGCTTTCAGCCAGCATTATTTTGGATAAGAAATTTTCGTTGTTGTACATATTGAGTGCTATTATTATTTTTTGTTTGCTTATGTTATTAAGACCACAGGCTATCGTTTTCGGGCCTTTGTTTTTGTTAGTTTTGATTTATTTATTGTTGGGGAAAAAATATAAGCTGATAGCTGTTGCGGTAATACTGCCTGTTTTGGTTTTTATTACCATGTGTAGTTATAACTATTTCTCCTTGGGCAGTTTTACATACTCGATGCAGCAGTATTACGGAAACATAAGAGTATCGGCGATATTTGTCGAAAAAAAGAGTAACCAGCCCCTACTAATTCAAAAGGCGTTGGATTCAACAAATGCTGTGCTTGCTCGTGATTTCCCAGGACAAACCAAGGAGACCATTTTAACGCATTCGCCCGGTATGGCTGATGGTTACGGAAGATTTTTTGACCAACTGATATCTGACTATTACCACAACAGTGTTCCGAAAGCAATGAAGGATAGCGTTACAATGGTAATGAACAAGGATAAAAACATGGGGCTATACTTTAAAAAGATTTTGGTTTGTTATAAAATACAGATGTATGATAATAGCTTGAAAAGGGAGTTTTACACCTCGGAACTTAAAGAAAGGGTTACGTTTATTGAAAGGCATGGTTATTGGACTGACAAATCTAGCATGACGGAGAGAGTGGTTACCAAGGATTTCTATCCTTACTATTATGAAGGAAAGAAGATGAAAATAGGTGAAGACCGGCCACATAGCCCAATTATCAGGATTGTTTTCTTGCTTAATACCCGTATTTCGGGGCTGTTGAGAAAATTACCGCTGGGTTATATCTATGTAGGAGTGCTTTCGGCCTTTTTCTTAATAATTGTTTTTCGGTTTACCAAGCTGTTTTCGGTGCCGGGGTTTTTAACTGCTTTTTTGATTACATTAATTCCGCTATCGAACTATACTTTGATAGCGGCTACTGTATTCCCCACGTTTAGATACAGTTACACCAGCGATTTTTTCACGTTGCTATGCCCCGTTATTTTGCTAGGGGTGATTTATGATTTGAGGGGAAGGGTTTAGTTTGTTAAGCGCTTAAAGTTATTGCACAACAAAAACTTTTCCCATCCACTTATAATCCTTTCCGCCTTTCCTTACAACTACTTCCTTTATAATTATTTTATCGCCCTTAACGGCACTTTTTATTTCCCATGTCCACATTCCAACAAAATCCTGGCAGCTGGCGTCTGTGCAACATGGATGCCCATCTTTTGCGTAACAAACCAAAGAGAGATCTCCATTTTTCATGGAACGCATAATTTGACATTGTTTTACGCTATAAACTGAACTTAGCCCTAGAACTTCCTCTGGTGTTTTGGCATTACTGATTGTAGGCGTTAGCGGATATTCTTTTTGTGCCGTTAACATCATGCATATGCATGCTAATAAGGTTACAACTACTGTCTTTTTCATGGTGCCTATGTTTAAAGGTAACAAATTGAGGGCAATGAGCCAGCCATGGCTTATCCTGCGATATTGAGCTTCCCGAGCTTTCAATATTTTGGCTCTAACGGCGCTAATTTTAAACTTTCCAAATTCGTTTTTTGTTTTTGTAAATTGATTAGGTTTGCCCCGCTAAAAAATCATAACTATGGAAGAAGTATATATTGTTAGTGTTGCCAGAACGCCGATAGGCAGTTTGAGTGGAGTTTTAAGCCAGCTTACAGCCGTGCAATTAGGTGGCCAGGCTATTAAAAAGGCTATTGAGCGTGCAGGTATTACAGGCAACGATGTGCAGGAAGTTATTATGGGCAATGTAATACAGGCCAACACGGGCCAGGCCCCTGGCCGCCAGGCGGCAATAGCGGCAGGAGTGCAGGTAAATGCAACGTGCACCACCGTTAACAAGGTTTGTGCAAGCGGTATGAAGGCAGTTATTTATGGAGCACAAAGCATTATGCTGGGCGATAAGGATATAGTAGTGGCAGGTGGTATGGAAAGCATGACTAATGCCCCTTACATGATGGCAGGTGGAAGAAATGGCTATCGCTATGGTAATGCCGAAATAGCTGATGCGATTGTCCGCGATGCGTTGCAGGATCCGTATACTAAAGAAATGATGGGCAACAGCGGCGACCGTTGTGCACGTAAATACAATTTTAGCCGTGAGGAACAGGATGCATTTGCGGTGGAATCATACCGTCGTTCAACAGAGGCTTATAAGAATGGCTGGTTTGCTGATGAACTGTTTGATGTTGAAATAGCAGGACGTGGTGAATCGACTTTTGTAAAGGAAGATGAGGAGTACAAGAAACTGCGTCCTGAAAAGGTTGCTACTTTGAAGCCTTCATTTGGTAAGGATGGAACTGTTACTGCCGTTAATGCTTCGAAAATAAATGACGGTGCAGCTGCTATGGTTTTAATGAGCGGCAAAAAAGTGAAAGAGCTTGGCATTAAACCGTTGGCTAAATTGATAGGTTACGGCGATGCTGAACAGGCACCAGATGATTTTACAACTTCACCTTCATTGGCTATGCCTAAGGCCGTTGCTAAAGCAGGCCTTGAAATTAAGGATATTGATTACTTCGAAATAAACGAGGCTTTTGCCAATGTAACCATGGTCAATACCAAGTTGCTTGGCCTTGACCCTGCAAAAGTGAACGTTTTTGGTGGTGCAGTTGCTTTAGGCCATCCGGTAGGTGCCAGCGGAGCACGCATTATCTGTACCTTGATTTCGGTTTTGAAACATAAGGGAGGCAAAAAAGGCAGTGCAGGTATTTGCAACGGTGGCGGCGGAGCCAGTGCTGTTGTGATTGAATTGTGTTAGCGTGTTTTATTGTGTTCGGATGCGCATGTGTTCACGTGTTCATGTAAATGCAAGACAATATATCTTCGTCCGAGTCCGTTTTAAATAATAATGAAAAAAACACTTACGGCTTTATTGCTTTTATGCGTTACCCTGTCGGTGTTTTCACAAAAGATGAAAGTGCCTACGAAGGCTAAAGTAATTGTTAGTCAGACCATGAAGAAAGCCGACCTGCAAAAGATTAAGTTGATGCAGGATACTTTGCACAGGCTTTCGGATAAGATTGTTTACGATACTATTGCCGGTACCAGGCGCAAAGCGTGCTATGCATTTATACCCAAATTTGTATCGGCACTAAAACTTGAAAACTCGTTTTACTTTCCATTTGATTCATTACAGGCGGTTTCAAAGCTATATCCGGCGGATAGCAGTTTCAGGATATTTACCTGGCAACTATTTTTTACGGTACCGGTAAAACTGGCAGCCAAATATTCCAAGACCGGGCTTGATACTGTTTTTCAAAAGCCAGCGGTAAGGTATTATGGCGTAATACAAATGCGGTCGAAGGAACTAAAGATGTTTCCGTTGTATGATGCATCGGATACTTTAAGTTATGGCACCGACCAGGTGTTAACCCCGCAAAACTGGTGGGGACAATTGTACTACAACATTATACAGCAAACGGTATCAGGAAAAAGCTACTATACCTTGTTTGGCTTTGAAGTAGCTGACCCTTTAACCAGGCGCAAAATAATTGACGTGCTGACTTTTGATGATAAAGGACAACCGAAATTTGGTGCGCCATTGTTCCATTTTAAATATGAGGACTCTACCCGCACAAAAACCGGCGATACCCTATCGCGTTTTTTTATAGAGTACAACAATGACGCCGGCACAGTTTTAAATTATGATAAGGACCTTGAAATGATTGTGTTTGACCATGTAGCCCCGCCATCAGAAAAATCGAAAGGTGCAACTTTTACTTATGTGCCTGATGGGACTTATGAAGGCTTTAAGTGGATTAGTAATCACTGGCAATGGATTGAAAAGGTGTTTACGTTTGCCATTAACGAAAACGATAATCCGCCCATTCCTGTACCTCTTTTCGGGCAACCGAAGAGACAGCCGGAGTTACCCAAAGATGGTGACCCTAAGTAAAAGCCTTCCGAAACCTGATTATTTCAAATGCCCATCCATAAAAAGCCGCAACATATTTAATGCAGCATTGGAAAATATGCGGATGTTTTCCATCCGCGAGGGGAAAAAGTTGAACCTTTTAGATATAATTTTCTCATTATTTCCAACCGATATCCAAACTGTTCCCAC
>CAIOTH010000171.1 GCA_903861145.1 uncultured Bacteroidota bacterium
GTAGCACCCATCGGCCCCGTTGAGCCTGTTAAGCCCAAGCCGGTGGCACCTGTTGTTCCTGTAATGCCCGAAGCACCTGTTGCACCCATTAAACCGCTTGCGCCTTGTGGTCCCGTTGGGCCTCCACCACTACCGGTGGCTCCGTTCAAACCCGTGGCACCGGTTATGCCTGCATTACCTTGGGTACCAGTGGCACCAGCTGCGCCCCTTAACCCAGATGGGCCTTGTGGGCCTGTTGCTCCTGCAGCGCCCGCTAAACCCTGCGTGCCCGCAGCACCTGTTGGCCCGGTTGCACCCCTTGCCCCGGTTACACCTTGTGGCCCGGTTGCCCCGGGGGTTCCGTTTGCTGAATTGCCGGCAAATAATGCATAAGGCACACTGATTAGTTGGGTGGTGCCCATATCAGTATAATTACTTCCGCCGGCGGGGTCTAACTCAACCTGCAAAAATTTTGGGCCATTGCCCCAATCAACTGCCGCTAAATTGCCCGAGGTACCTATAGGCAGGTTGATAAGCCCGAACTGGTTTGTTACTGCATGCTGGCTTTCCTGAAAAACGACAGTGCCGCCGGCAGTGAGGTTATGAATTTGAAAGCGGATTGAAACCGTTACCCCGCCGCCTAAAGCATTGCCGGCTGCATTGCGCACAATGGCCTGGTAATTGAGTTATTGGGGTGCTTGCGCCTGTGCCGCCATGGTAAACAGCATAACTATAGCTAAAAGGCAATTGCGTTTGGTGGGCATACGCGTAAGGGGTTAAACAGTACGTTACTAAATTGTATTGCAATAAAACAGGGGGCGTAATTAAATCGGGGAGGATTTATGGCATAAACCTATTTTGAGGGGAATGGCTTATACACTCTGCAAATCAACTGGTAATATTGTTGAAGGGTAAATTGTTGAAGGGGTTATTATCAACAGCACTGTATAGGGTGTGGCTAAAAATAGAAAAGCCCGGCTTTGCGGCCGGGCTTTTAGGTATGTTGTAAAACAGGGCTTATTTGCTTACTACAAATTTGCTGCGTGCTATAATTGTGTTGCTTTCATCAACTAACTGTATACCGTAAACGCCGTTGGCAAGGTTGGCAACATTTACGTTGTTGCTGTTTTGTGTTAGGGTAACTACTGATACGAGGTTACCTACTATATCGTAAATACGGGCAGTAGTATTTCCTTTATTCTCAAACTGAATGTGTAATTCGTTGGATGCAGGAACAGGGTACATGTTAACTTTTACTTCGTTAGCCTCGCTTATACCAACGCCAAAGTTTACATTAATATGCACCCACGCGGTTGCAGTTAAGTTATTAGGATCGGTATCGGTATAGAAAATACTGTCTTTACCCGAAAAGCCTGCGTTTGAAGTATAGATGATACTGCCGTTAGAAAGAACAGCCGTTCCGTTAACCGGTTGCGTGGTTATTGAAACTGTTATTGGCGAAACAGTTCCGCAATCGTTGGCTAATACATCAATGGTATCAGGCATGTGTGTAGTTGCATTTGAAACATCGTTTACAGCAAAAACAAAATGCACGCTGGCAGCAAGGGTATCATAACCTAAGTCATCAACCAATAATACGCTACCCGGTACCAAATTGGTTTGACCGCTTAATATGCTTGAAAAGGTTGGTATGCTTGACGATAACAAAATAGCCAGTGTATCAGGTGTAGCGCAATTGCTGTAAACAAAAGGAACCGAAAACGGTGCATATGTGCCGCCGGTTGAAGTGGAACTTGCAAAACGGGCATTGGCTATAATAGTTGGGCCATTACGAAGAGTAGCCCAAATTACGCAGCTATCCATTTTATGAGTAAAAGTATCGAGTATAGGAGCGTATTGATACCACCCGGTAAAGTTAGCCAGGCGTTGAGTAAAAGGCTGGCCTGCACCCGGCACTGATGCCGGGGTAACCGTGGCTCCGGCCAAAACGTTTTGTGCCGAAAGGATATTGTTTTCGGAAAAAATGCCGTTTAGAATCATGCCGGGAACAACCAGTTGCTTAGGCCCTAAACCGGTAATGGTGATGGTAGCCAAAGTATCGGTTATTAGTTGAATAGCCGAGGTTCCATCGTAAGCAGTGCCCGATTGTGTAACAAGGAAAAGGCTTCCTAAGCCCGGTGCGCCGGTTACACCGTTAATAGAGGTCCAGCCAACAGGGTCGGAGTAAGGAAAGGTAGCAGCAGGTACAACACCTGTAAACCCTGCAAAATGAGCTGTATCTACCGCCCAGTTTTCGAAACTGTAGTTTACTATTTGCGCGTTAACACGTGCAATGGCGAAAATTGCAATAACGAGTAATAACTTTTTCATGAGGAGTAATTGACCTTTGGTTTATTAATAAAGTGAAAATATAGAAAACAAAATAAGCAAACTGTAATTTTTTAGATAAACCTTACACGCCCAAGGCCTATTGCCCGATAATAGGAAC
>CAIOTH010000172.1 GCA_903861145.1 uncultured Bacteroidota bacterium
CATAAGGTGGTTATCTGTGCAAATATGTGCTGTCCGACAAAATTATTACTTTGGTTCATAGCTTTAAAAGTGTGGTAACTTCTAAGCTATAAAAATGGGGCGGCTTCGGCCTCCCCTATTTTTTTTCTCGGACAGTATAGTATTCGAATATACACTAACCCAAACAAAATCTTATGGAACAAATTAACACTAACCCACCACCTCTCCGTTTGAAATTTAACGCAGATGGAGGCACACTTTTTGGCATTGTTCTTATTAATACCCTGCTTACCTTTGTTACCCTCGGGTTTTATTATCCGTGGGCGCGGGCAAAAACCTTAAAGTACTTTTACAGCCAAACCGAGTTTAACGGAACCCCGTTTGAGTTTCACGGAACCGGTAAAGAAATGTTTAAAGGATTCGTTAAAGTGGTAATTATTATTGCGGTAATTTATGCTATTGTTATAGCCGGTAGTTTAACTAAAAATCCCCTGTTAATTCTTTTGGTTTATCCCATCATATTTTTGATTATACCGTTTGCTATACACGGTGCCATGCGTTACAGGCTTTCGCGCACTTCCTGGAGAGGGATTCACTTTGGTTACCACGGTGATTTGAAAGAACTTTTAGGTTTATTTTTTAAAAACCTGTTGCTTACTATTTGCACGCTTGGTATATACGGTGCCTGGATGCAAATTAACCTGCACAGGTATGTTGAGAGCAATAGCCGCATTGGTAATGCCCAGGTAAAGTTTGAGGCTGAGGGAGGAGATTTTTTCTGGCTGAACTTTAAGGGATATTTATTATCGATTGTAACGTTGGGCATTTACCTGCCATGGTGGATTACTTCTATGCACCGCTTTTATATCGAACATACGAGTATCGTGCAAAATGAAAATGAGTACAAGTTTAAAACTAATATTACCGGTGGCGATTTCTTTATTCTATCAATTGTAAATGCATTGATTACCGTTTTTACCCTGGGTATTGGCTATAGTTGGGTAAGAGTAAGGGTAATGCGCTTTTATATTGAAAACCTTGAACTGGAAAGTGGTTTTAACCCTGATGCTTTGGTGCAAACCGAGGAGGAATACACTAACGCCACGGGCGACGATATGCTAAGCATGCTTGAAATTGACCTAGCCTGATATTATCTTACAAATTGAAGCCGGTGTTATTTTTATATTTCACCGGCTTCTTTATTTTCTACTTTTAAAGTGCGCTTATGTTTACAGGATTATATTTTGATGGTAAATCTTCGAAAGGCTATGCCTGCCATGTTGATTTTGCTCCTTCGGGATTGCTTATATCGTATCAAAAATTCGGAGAGGGTACCGAAGAGGATGCAACGGTTACCTGGGATGTTGAGAAGATACATAAGGGACATTATGTAAAAACCGAAAAGGTGACGTTAAGATATGGTGATTATCCTAACCAATATCTCGAAGTTAGCGATCCGGGTTTTTTTTTGGCACTTCAATCATTCTATCCCGCAAAAAGATTTAATGCTTCTGATTTTGAGTTTTTGCGCAACATAGGTGCAAAAGGTGTTATTGGCGTTACATTTGGATTAACAGCATTTGTATTGCTGTGCTACTTTTTTATACTGCCACCGGTGGCCGAATACGGCGCAGCGCATATGCCTGTTGACATGGAGATAAAACTTGGCGATAAGATTTACGAGCAAATGATGGAAACAGCCAACATTAACCAGGCCCTTACCAAAGAGGCCAATGATTACTGGCGCGCTTTGCATGTTGAGTCGCCGTACCTTGTTAACATAACTGTGATTCATGAGGACATACCTAATGCATTTGCTTTGCCGGGCGGGCAGATTATAGTTTATGACGGTATTATTAAGGAGATGAAGGACTATGACGAGTTTGCAGCTTTGCTGGCTCATGAATATTCGCATGCGCGTTTAAGGCATAGCGTAAGGGCTATGAGTAGAAACCTTGCAGCGTATGTTTTTATTTCGGTTTTATTGAATGACGCGAGTGGAACTTTTGCGGTTTTAGCCACCAATGCAAATTCGCTAAAGCAATTGAGTTTTTCGCGGGAGTTGGAGCGCCAGGCTGATATTTCGGGGTACCAGTTTATGCAAGAACGGAACATTAACCCCAATGGTATGCTTAAGCTATTTACTACACTAAAAGGAGTTGAGAAGAATATGACCGTGCCCCGTTTTATTAGTACGCACCCGCTTACCACCGACAGAATTGAATATATACAGGATGAGTTGAAAAAGGATACTACGCATTACACCGAGGAGCACCGCGATTTAAAAAGTATTTGGTCGGATATGAAACATGATGAGTAGTTAATAACGTACGACGATAGTAGTTCAACTAAATTGCTTATTTACTTCCTATATAAGCTGAAATAATGCGTAAAATATTAATCGTAGCATTCCTTATTGTATCTATTAATGATGTTACGGCGCAAAACAAAGAGCGTGATGTATGGGGTTATCCTGCCTCTACAACTGTTATTAACTATTTATATGGCAAACTTGATACCGGTAGCCTGGGCACGGGAGTACGCTTTGAATTGGCAAAAAAAGCCGATGGTTGGTACGTTTACAGATATGATTATAATGTAACAGATAACCATGGCAAGGATTTTGTATTGTGCTGGGGTAAGAGGCAAAATAAATATGTTTTGGGCGAAAACAATCCGGATAAATATCCAGGGGTTTCGGAACTGGATGAGTTTGAAAAGCATTGGAGCCTTGGCGCACCACACTGTTACGAAGAGGAGCCGATATACGGTTATGAGGGATGGACGTATGACGTTATTAAACTTTTGGCAGACTCGCAGCATTTGTGTGATGTAAATATTGAGGCGTTGGCAAGAGCTTACTCAAATGAGTTGGGATATCGCACCGGGCAGTTCGGGAACTATGTATCTACCTCATTGCAATTTAATTTGGGCGACTACCCCGGGCATATGTCCTCTGCTCAGATTGATACTTTCAGGAGATACAATAATTTAGCCTGCTTTGCTTTTAGGCGGTTATGGAAACAAAACCCGGCGTATGAAACTTTTATTGGCAGCATATGGATTAAATATTGCAACGAAGTTGTGTCTGGATTTTTAGCGCTTGCATATAACCAGGATTTAAAAGAGGGGCTTAAGGAATTCGGAACCGAAAAATTGTATGACCCGGCTTATTTATCTTTTGCCATGCATTTATTGGGCAGTTGCGATAAAAACGGTATTCTTTTTACCAATGGCGATAACGATACTTATCCGTTGTATTATGCGCAGGCGGTTCTTGGGTATCGCCGTGACGTTTTGATAGTTAATCTCAGTTTGCTGAATCTACCTATGTACATCAATTTTGTAAGGCAAGGAGTTTTTGATGCTCCCGGTTTTCCCATGGATATAGATACTGCTTCATATAAAAGTGGCAGGTTCGATTATGTTTACCAGGAGGATAGTGATTATGCAAGATTCAGTCACGTTGCAGGAATCGGTAAAACGATTGATAAGCGATATTTAAACAAGGCCGATATAGCGGTAATAAGTATGCTTAACGCGAACGCATGGAACAGGAAGGTTTATTTTGCGACTAGTGTAGCCCCTGAGCTTTTTTTGGGGTTGGACCAGTTTTTAAGATTGCATGGTTTTGTTTATGAACTTCAGACTTCACGGTCTTCTGCTATATCCACCGGTGATTTTCCGATGGATGTAAATGCAACCTATAATATACTTATGAATAGTGGGGATGCGGTGGATTGGGCGAAGTCATCTTTTTTAGATTATCGGCTTATTAGTATGTTGAGTTATGAACGCGCAACATATTTAAAATTGGCCCTGCAAATGAGTGGGATTGGTGATTGCGATAAAAGCATTGCCTTGCTGAACCGGTGCATTCAGTTTTATCCGAATGATAAGATACCGTTTGACGCCTATTTTATGGAGGCTACAAATTTATATTTGACCTGTAAGCAAAAAACGAAAGCGTTGGACGTAGGGGACAAATTATTTAAAAATGCCCTTGGCGATTGTAATAGTACTTTGCGTGATAGCAGCCTTAATTTTGAGGATTGGAATAGAAAAATGCGCTCATCATTATATGTACTGCAGGAACTTGTGCTATTTTATAAGCAAGCTTCGCCTGGCAGTGGCACCTCCAAATTTGTTGAGGACCAAAGTACTTCGTGGCGCTTAAAATACGAGGGGCAATTAAAGCTAAGGCATGCCAATTAGTAAGCCTTGAGCCAGAAGTTATGCCAGGCTTTTAGGCATATACAAATTCCTGATGGTAAAAATCTATTTTAGCGTTAGGCTAAATGGTTCAATTGCTCTATATACCTCTTTATACATTGTATGCCGGTTTGTTTATCCGGCTGATTTTTAAGTGGCGGTTTTTTGAAATGGAAGGTGTAAACAAGCGACATCTTGTTTTTTTCTTTCTTCTAAAAGTAATTGCGGGGTTAGGATTGACGCTTATATACACGTACTACTATACCGACCAAAGTAAGGCAGATATTTACCGGTATTTTGCCGATAGCAAAATCATTTCTTCGGTTTTGTTTAAAAACCCAATTGCGTGGCTTAAAATCATGACCGGTGTTGGCACTTTTGAGCCGGGCACTTTTAAGTATTTGGCAAATACATGGCACTTTACCCATCCACCTGGTGATTTTATAACAAGCAATGCTTTTCTTATCCGTTTGGTATCCCTGCTCAATTACCTGTCGGGTTATAATATTTACATTGATACTTTGCTGGTAAACTGTATCACATTTATTTCCCTTACATTAATGTTTAAAGCACTTAGGCCGTACTTTTCAGCGTTTCCTCAAATACTTTACTGGCCGCTTTTTTTGATGCCGTCGCTTGTTTTTTGGAGCTCAGGGTTGTTGAAAGAAGGTCTTATGATGACAGGCATTGCGCTTTACCTTAATGCGGCATTAGTTACGAGCGGAAACGCCTGGAGGAGAGGAGTGTTGATGTTAGTCGGGTTGGTTATAGTTCTCCAAACTAAAATTTATGTGCTTGCGGTATTATTACTGTGTAGTATTTTTCTTCCCTTTAAAGAGTTGTTTAGAAGCAGGGTTTTATTGACCGGTAGGCTTGTTTTTTGTTTGATTGTTGTAGTTAGTATTGGCTATGGTTTGAACAAGGGTTTTTGCGAAAAGGTAATTGATAAGCATAACGAATTTATTGCACTGGCAATTTCGGAGCATAGCGGCACTGCTATTGATACGCAGTTTGTTGAACCCGGTTGTGGCAATTTGATATCTCTTTTCCCTAAGGCGATGGTAAACACCATTATGACGCCGTTTATTTGGCAGAAAGGCAATTTGTTTGAAATGTTATTTGGGGCAGAAAACCTTCTCTTCATTATAGCGTTGTTATTTCTGCTTGTTTTTTATTTCAAGAAGCCGTCAGGTGATAAGCTTTGGTTGGTCTTGTTTTGCATGTTGTTTGCAGCGCTTAATTACCTTGGTATTGGTATAACCGTGCCTATTGTTGGGGCAATAGTTCATTACCGCGTAGTGGCAGCACCGTTTTTGTTGTTAACTGTATTGTTAATGACTGACCTGGAAAAGCTGAAACAGCGCTTAAGCGGCTTATTTTCGTTTTGAAAAGTTAATAAAATATGCCCCTGCAATTACACCGGTCACCACCAGCCGCTCCACCGGGGCCGGATGTGTTTATGCCCTTTATGGATATAGCAGTGAGCATGTCGGGTGGCGGATTTAGGTCGGCGGCGTATGGACTGGGTTGCCTTTCGTATTTGCAAAGAAGAAAATACGAGGGCATACCGTTACTTGAGCGCGTTAAGTTTATTATTGCTGCATCGGGTGGTGCAATGACCGGCATTCTTTTTTCGGCGCATAACCACCTGGGCATTCCTTTTTCAAAAACGTACGACCAACTGCGAAATAACATTTTTGCCGGCGATAAGATCCTTCGCGAGGCGGCGCGTATAGTGCGTGATGATTCGGCTTGGAAAGATAACCCTACTAAAAACCGTAACACTATTAATGCCTTTGCCAAAGCATATCAAAAGCTGGCGTTTGATGGACTTACGTTTGATGTTTATACGCAGAACAAAAAACGCACTTTGGAGCAGGTTTGCTTTAATGCTTCTGAACTGGAAAATGGCCGGGCGTTTAGGTTTGAAACAGATGGATGGGACACCACTGAAGAGATTTTGGGGAACCGGTATTTGCGCGTGAGGGATAATAATTTGCCGGCAGTAAAGAAGCTGAGATTGGGTGATATTATGGCGGCATCATCATGCTTTCCCGCGGGTTTTGAGCCGATGGTTTTTCCGGATGATTTTGCGTATGATGAAGAGCACAAAAAGCAATTGCAGGCAGAGATGGAAGCTGCCAGAAATTATGATTGGGAAAGCTATATTCCGTTTAATGGTTCGGTGGCCTTAATGGATGGGGGCATTACCGATAACCAGGGAATTGAAGGGCTTAAGCTGGCTAACGACCGCCGCCTTAAAGCGCACGGACGTGGGTATGACCTAAACCTGATTTGCGATGTGGCCAATTATTTTATGGACCCGTTTGAGCCATTGAAAGAAGAGAAGAGCTGGTGGAGCGGTTTAAAGCTTGCAACTATTATTAACGCGCATAAGTATGCGTACGTCATTTTTGGCGTTTCGGTAGTGATGATATTGACGAATATACTGCCTGACCTGGCGTGGATATTGGCAACCGTTTCAGCCATTATGTTTGCACTCTTCTTGTTTGGGAGGTATGCACTTTTGCGTAAGCCCGATTCGGTAGCGGCTAATACTCAAAATGAAATACCACGCGCAAAAGAGAGCATGTGGGATTTACCTGTCAGCCTGTTTATCGATTTCTTTTTGCAAAACCCGCTTAGCAAAACGGAGATGATGTTGAAGGTGCGGATTCGGTCGGCGTTACGAGTTGCCATGGAAATATACCTGCTGCAGATACGCCGGATTAACTATGATAGCCTGTATACAAACCCTGAATGGGCGTATAAAACAAAGGCCGTGAGTATTTACGAATTAAGCAAGAGCAACGAAAATGTGTTGCAGCGGCAATTTGAACGGAAAAAGTTTGATGCTGAAAGAATTAAACTTCTTACGCCATCGACGCCTATTATGAATGTTGCCGAAACGGCAAGGCAGATGGGCACTACCCTTTGGTTTCCGAAAATGGATAAGAGTAGCGAAACCAACGTTCGCGACTCGTTGATTGCGTGTGGACAATTTAATATGTGTTATAATTTGCTGGAGTATATCTTGCAGATTGAAGAGTATTACCCGACGGTGTTGCACGATGCCGGTTGGCAATTATTGAAGAAGGAAATACTGGAGGACTGGGCCAGGTTTCAACTGGAGCCGGAGTTTATGGTTGAGGATTTTGATAGCTTAGTCTAGCGCATACAGGTAACTGAGGTATTAATAAATACATTATAACAATGTAAATATGAACTTCTGAACTCAAAAGTCTTCTTTTTTTATTCTTTTCTTTTGTTTTTTTGGTTTTAGCTCCTCCATTCCTTCTGTTTCCACTTTTTTTAACCTGAATTGTGCATAATATGTGCAGAAACCGTTTTTTCTTTCGGGTTTTAGGCCTATTTTTGCGGTGCCAACTAAAAAAAACGAAAAATTATGACAAACTCACGTAAAAAAGCGGTGGAAACAGTAGTTAACCGCGAAGTTATTGCACCGCGTATAGCCGGAGTTAAGGTGTCGGACTATTATGCATCGAATGTGTTTAACGACTCGGCCATGCGCGAGTATCTTTCGGAAGATGCCTATAAAGCCGTTAGAGGCGCAATTAAAGCAGGAACCAAAATAAGCCGCGAAATTGCCGATGCAGTTGCAGCCGGTATGAAGAGCTGGGCCATGAAAAAAGGCGCTACTTCTTACACGCACTGGTTTCAGCCATTAACGGGTTTAACTGCCGAAAAGCATGACATGTTCTTTATGCCTAAGGGCGATGGCGCGGTTGAAGTATTTAGTGGTGATGCGTTGGTACAAGCTGAGCCGGATGCTTCTTCTTTCCCAAGTGGTGGTATACGGGCAACTTTTGAAGCACGTGGTTATACAGCCTGGGACCCTGGTTCACCTGCGTTTATTATGGAAATTGGTGAGGGTAAAACACTTTGTATTCCTACTATATTTATTTCGTACACCGGTGAGAGTTTGGATTATAAGGCGCCGTTGTTAAAGTCATCGCACTTTTTAGAGCAGGCTGCTTTGCCAATTGTTCACCTGTTTGATAAAGATGCTACCCGCGTTACAGCAACCTTAGGCTGGGAACAGGAGTATTTTGTAGTTGATGAGGCGCTTTACTATCAGCGCCCTGACCTTATGTTCAGCGGCAGAACTTTAGTTGGTGCTGCTCCGCAAAAAGGCCAGCAGTTTGAAGACCACTATTTTGGAACCATACCTGAACGTGTTTACGCTTACATGCTCGATTTTGAAACTGAGTGTCATAAATTGGGCATACCGGTTAGAACACGTCACAATGAGGTTGCGCCTTCGCAATTTGAGTGTGCGCCTATGTTTGAAGAAGTAAACGTAGCGGTTGACCACAACCAGTTATTGATGGACTTAATGGAGCGTATTGCACGTCGCCATAAACTGCGCGTGTTGCTGCACGAAAAACCATTTGCCGGTATTAACGGTAGCGGTAAGCACAACAACTGGAGCATGGGTACCGATACCGGTAAAAACCTGCTTTCTCCTGGTAAGACGCCGAAAACAAACTTGTTGTTCCTTACCTTCTTTGTTAACGTTATTAAGGCGGTGAATGAGAACGCCGATCTATTACGTGCATCTATTGCCTCCGCAAACAACGACCACCGTTTAGGTGCTAACGAAGCTCCTCCGGCTATTATTTCAGTATTCATCGGCTCATACATGACTGATGTGTTGAACGAAATAGAGAAGCGTGTTGCTAAAGATAAATATGACGAGTTGACCAACGCTAATCTTAAACTGGATATCCATAACAAGATACCGGATGTGATGTTAGATAACACCGACCGTAACCGGACATCTCCGTTTGCATTTACGGGTAATAAGTTTGAGTTCCGCGCGGTGGGTTCATCAGCAAACTGCGCACAATCTATGACGGTGATGAACGCTATTGTAGGTAAGCAATTGCTTGATTTTAAGGTTGAGTTAGACAAGCTGATAAAAGGCGGCGAAACGAAGGAAGGTGCGGTAATGCGTATTATCCGCCAGTATTATATCGACAGCAAAAAAGTATTGTTTGAGGGTGACGGTTACAGCGATGCATGGGAGAAAGAAGCTAAGAAACGCGGTTTGAGCAACGTAAAAACCACTCCTTATGCGCTTGATTTCTTTACTACTAAAAAGGCAAAGGACGTATTGGTGGGCACCGGTATTTACAGCGAGCGCGAGTTGGATGCACGCGTTGATATTTTACAACACAGCTACAGCCTTAAAATTGATGCCGAAGCAAGAATTTTAGCTGACATAGCTACCAACCAGATTATCCCCGCCGGCCTTGAATATTTAAATAGCTTGCTTACAAACATTAAAGGCTTGAAAGATGCCGGTATTGCAGCCTCGGGAGCAAAAGCACAGAAGGAACTAGCCAACGAAATTGCCGTGCACATTAATGGTATTAAAACGGCGGTTGACAAAATGAACCTGGCTGTTGAAGCTACCCACAAAAGCAAGAGTAACGAAGAGCACAGCAAAACCTACTGCGATAAGGTAAAACCTTTCTTTGATGTAATACGCAACCATGTTGACTCGTTAGAAGCGATTGTTGACGACAATGTTTGGCCTTTACCGAAGTATAGGGAGATGTTGTTTATACGCTAGTTTTAATTTACTGCAAAGTGCGCGGAGAGCGCAAAGTTTAATACAAAGGTTTAATCCCTCACCGGTTTGGTGGGGGATTTTTTTGTGTAGTCTAAATACAGAAGCAAATTCGTATTTTAGTGTTTCTGAATATTTAGAGTTTGAAAAAAATATTTTGCCTTTTAATATGTTTTGTGCTTTGGGGCAATGATTCCTTTTCGCAATTAGCAAATTGGCAATGGGCTCATTGTTCCACAGGTTCCCAAGGTCCTGAGGGTAGTGAGCAAAGTAATTGCGGAATTGCAACCGATAGGAACGGTAATGTTTTTTGCACAGGAACTTTTACCACGGTGACTGTTGGGTTTGGTGATTATATCTTAAATAGGGGTGGGACCCAGCAAAGTAATGGATATCTTCCGTACAATTTTTTCCTTGTTAAGTACGATTCTTTGGGGAAAATTATTTGGGCGAAAAGCGCAAAAATTGCAGACACAACTTATGCTATTATTAATCCAACCGGCATTGCAACTGATGAAGACGGTAATGTGCTTATTACAGGAGAACTTTTGGGTGGAAATGTTGAATTAGATAGCATTTTGTTTCCAAGTGGTTCCCGTTATTTTGTTGCAAAATATGATAATAATGGTGATGTACAATGGGCCACATCCAACAAGAGCGATTTGCAGTCTATATATTCTGTTGCTACTGATATTATAGGTAATGTTTATGTTACCGGGCAATTTACCGGATTGGAGAAAATTACTTTTGGTTCTGATACATTAGTTTCAAATGTATTTGCCAATGGTTCAAGTCTTTTTGTTACGAAATATTCACCAACTGGCCAGAACCTCTGGGCACGAGGAATGACTTCAATTCATCAATCTCAGGCGGAGATTTTTGGTGGGGCAATTTCTACTGACATAATAGGCAATGCATATGTCACTGGTACCATAAAAAGCACGGACTCCATTGAATTAGGTAATTTTGTATTCCCTGGGCCTATAAACGCACTTTATATAGTAAAATATAATATTTACGGCGATATAGAATGGGTCAGGTTTTCGAATAGTTTAGGGGCTATTTCACCACAATATGGATCAAGTGTTGAAATTAGTGCGATGAGTGATTTTAGAGATAATGCAGTTTATATTACTGGTGGATTTTATTGTGATTCAATTTCGTTTGGGTCCAAGATTTTGTACCGGGATTCGGGAGCAAACGAAAATTTCTTTCTCGCAAAATTTGACACCTCAGGTACTTTGATTTGGATTAAAAGTGGAAGCGGAGGCTATAGCGATATTGGATATAGCGTGGTAAACGATATTGTTGGAAATATTTATCTCAGCGGACTTTTAAACGGTGATTCATTAATTATTGATGGGGATACATTGTTTAAGCCCGTAAATGGTAAAGACAATATGTTTATTGCAAAATTTAGTGAAGACGGCAGCTTGCTTTGCCATGCCACATTGGCAAGCGGAGGGAATTATAATTCAATTAATGTTGATTTAGAGGGAGATATCTATGTGGGTGGAACTTACGGGGATCAAAACCCTTTTATTGTTGGATTAGATAGCTTACCTCAAACATTGGATTATAATTTTTTTATTGCTAAGTTGAACTGCAGTGCTTTAACAACTTATAATATAAGTCTTCAGGAAAATAGTATTCTTCAACTCCACCCCAATCCCTTCACCACCCAAGCCATCGTTCAATACACATTACCTAACGGCTCAAAAAATGCAACCCTTATTATTTATGATATACTTGGGAGGGAGAGGAGTAGTTACCAATTAAACAACGCAGATGGGGAAATAGCCATTAATGCCAGCAACCTAAGCAGTGGCCTTTATTTATATAGTTTGGTGGTTGATGGAAGGGTGGTGGTTACTAAGAAGATGGTGGTGGAGTAAACTTTCGGAATCAGGATGAAATACAGATTAAAGGATTAACAGCCGATTTAGCAGCCAGGCACTCCTGCATTTATCTTTATCCTGCCTTTAATCCTAAAATCTGCCTTTACATCCTGATTCAAACAATTTTGCAATTTCGAAACTAATACCTAAATAGTTGCCTAAAATTGAATATGACCATTGATGAGATAACCTATAAAATAAATGGTTGTGCCATGAAAGTGCACGGTTCCATGGGCAATGGTTTTCAGGAGGTAATTTATCAAAGATGTTTGGCCATTGAATTGGCCAAAGTTGGATTGGGTTTTGAGCGTGAAAAGGAGCAAGTAGTGTATTATGAAGGAGAAGAAGTCGGCACCCGCCGCGCTGACTTTGTTGTCGAAAACCAGGTAATGGTCGAATTAAAAGCAGTCATAAATTTAGAAGATGTCCATCTTGCCCAAGCTAAAAACTATGTAGTAGCTTACAATCTTCCTATCGGATTGCTTATTAATTTCGGTGGCACGCATTTGCAGTTCAAAAAGGTTTTTAATTCCAAAATCGCCTGAATCAGGATGGAATACAGATTAAAGGATTAACAGCCGATTTAATACCGACCAATCTTGGTATTTGCCTTTATCCCGCCTTTAATCCTAAAATCTGCCTTTACATCCTGATTCTGACAATGAGCTTTATATTTGCCCTACATGCGTAAAAAGATTTGGCGGTTTATTTGGCGGGCTGTTCTGTTCTGCTTTGTGTTTTCAATTCTTATAGTGATTGCATTCAGGTTTGTGCCCGTACCGTTTACATTGTTGATGTTGCAGCGTTGTGTTGAGCAGAAAATGGATGGTAAGGAGGTGAGGATGCAAAAGCAATGGGTGCCACTGGATAAGATTTCGAACAACCTGCAATTGGCCGTTGTTGCCAGCGAGGACCAACGTTTTTTATGGCACCATGGTTTCGACTTTGGAGCTATTGAAAAGGCGGTGAAGTATAACGAAAAGCAAGAGAAGAAAAAGCATCCGCATATGCGTGGGGCTTCTACCATTTCTCAGCAGTGCGCTAAAAATGCTTTTCTGTTTCCGGCGCGTAATTTTATCCGCAAGGGGCTGGAGGTGTATTTTACAGCGCTTATAGAGTTGTTTTGGAGCAAGCAGCGCATTATGGAGGTTTATCTGAATGTGATTGAAATGGGTAAGGGCATTTACGGCGCCGAGGCTGCCAGCGAATTCTATTTTCATAAACATGCGAAGGACCTTTCGCCATCGGAGGCTGCTCTTATTGCCGCAATATTGCCAGACCCTTTAAAGTGGAGTGCTTCGAACCTCGGGCCGTATGTGGCTAGCAGGGGAGAGGCGATACAGGCGCAGATGCGCAATTTTGGGGGTAGGTTGGATTATGGGATGAAAGAGTAAGTGCAATCCTCATCCTAAATCCTTCTCCCAAGGAGAAGGACTTTAAACTCTTTCCTTTGGAGAGGAGGCTGTTTCTTGCCTCTTGCTTCTTGTATCTGTTAACATGGTTCTTATATCTTTTTTTACATTCGCACCTTCAATGAAGTTTTCGCCCGTACATATAGCCCAGCTTAAAGAAATTCTATCGCTGCCCAAAAGCGTGGTTATTGTATCGCACCGCAACCCGGATGGCGATGCGTTGGGTTCGTCGTTGGGATTTAAGTTCTTTTTGGAGAAGCTGGGGCACGAGGTAAGTTTTATTTCGCCTAATGCGTTTACTGCCAACCTTAAATGGATGAAAGGAACCGACGGCATTATGGTGTATGAAAATGCCATGGGCAAAAAAATATGCGAGGCTAAGATTAAAAGCGCCAACCTTATTTTTTGTCTTGATTTTAATGCCCTTACCCGGCTTGAAAACCTGGGCGAGGTTATTAAGGAAGCTACGGCATATAAAGTGATGATAGACCACCATCAGCAGCCGGAAAGTTTTGCGGATATTGCCTTTAGCGATACCGGATATTGTGCTACTGCAGAAATGGTTTATGATATTATTGCCGATTTGGGCCAAACTGATTTGATAGATGAGCAGATAGCTGAGTGCCTGTATGTTGGGTTAGCTACTGATAATGGGTTCTTTCAGTTTAATAATACTACGCCTAACGCGCACATGGTTGCTGCAGGACTTATAGCTAAGGGAGCGAAGCCGGATTACGTAAGTGAGAAGGTGAATAACGTTTTTAGAGAGAGCCGTTTGAGGTTTTTTGGATATTGCCTGAACGAGAAGTTAAAACTTGTAAAGGATAACCAGGTAGCCTATATGTTGATTACGCAGGCCGAGATAAAAAAATTTAATTTGCAGGGCGGCGATAGCGAAGGATTGGTGAACTATCCGTTTAAGATTGAAGGCGTAAAGATGTGCGCTTATTTTAGTGAGGAGCCTGATAAGATTAAAATATCGTTTAGGTCGAGAGGGGGAGTGGATGTAAATACGTTTGCCCGTAGTTTTTTTGAGGGGGGCGGGCATAGAAATGCGGCAGGTGGTATGAGCAAGGCATCGTTGGATAATACCGAAAAGAAGTTTTTAGAATCGCTGGAATCAATAGATTTAACTAAATAAAACCATAGTTATGCTTAGAATAACCAAACCTGTTTTTGTTACACTTATATTATTTGCGGGCATGTTGTCATCGTGCAACGCCAATAGCAACAAGCCGGCTGAAACAACGCTTGAAACTGCTGCACCTGCACAAACTCCTCCACCTGCACCTGCTCAAGTGGCTTCCAGTGAAAACCCGAACTGGAAAACGACCCCGGGTTTATACGCGGTTATTAATACTGCCAAAGGAAATATTGTTTGCGAATTAGAGTATCAGAAAGCGCCAATTACTGTTGGAAGTTTTGCCGGCCTTGCTGAAGGTAAGATAAAGAACACATTCAAAAAACCGGGAGAGCCTTATTTTGACGGGCTTAGTTTTCACCGGGTTGAGCCGGGCTTTGTAATACAAGGTGGCGACCCTAAGGGTAATGGCTCGGGTGGACCGGGTTACCAGTTTCAGAATGAAGTATCGGGCGGATTAAAGCATGACAGGCCCGGAACTTTGGCGATGGCTAATGCAGGAGCGAATACAAACGGCAGCCAGTTTTATATTACCTATGGCGCAACCCCGCAATTAGATGGAAGTTATAGTGTGTTTGGTTACGTGGTTGAAGGCATGAGCGTTGTGGCGCAAGTGGCCAAGGGTGAAGTAATTAATAACATAAGAATTGTAAGAGTAGGGCCAGAGGCAACGGCTTTTGACGCTGCTAAAACATTTGAAGGAAAGGCTGTAAATGCTGAAGATGCAATGGCCAAGCAAAAGGCTGAGTTTAAGAAGCAATACGATGCGCAGATTGCACAAATTATAAGTGCTAATGTGGGTTACCAGGCTGAGTGGGATAAGAAAGTAAAAGCAAAATTCCCGAATGCAAAGAAGACCAGCAGCGGTTTGTATTATATCATTACCCAACAGGGAACCGGTGCCCGTGCAAAGCAATTTGATAACGTAAAGGTACATTACACAGGAGTGCTTTGGGATGGTAAGAAATTTGATTCGTCGCTTGACCGCGGAACACCGCTACCTTTAATGCTAGGAGTAGGTAAGGTTATACCGGGATGGGATGAAGGTATTGCTTTATTGAACCAAGGAGGAAAAGGTAAATTGATTATACCTTATTACCTGGCTTATGGTGACAAAGGCGCCGGTGGGGATATTGGCCCTAAAGCCGACCTGATATTTGATGTTGAGTTAGTTGACATTCAAAAAGACGGACATTAAAACGTAGGCAGTTATTTAAAGAATTAAATAAACCAAACCAGATGAAGAACGCATCAATTTTAGTAATGGCTATAATGGTCCTTACATCATTTAAACCAGGAAAAGAGAAAATGGAACCAGGCTTGTACGCAGAAATTACCACATCGAAAGGAGTTATTTTAGGCAAATTATACTTTGACAAAGTACCGGTAACGGTTGCAAATTTTGTAGGCCTTGCCGAAGGCAAGATTCCTAACAAAGCAAAGGCAGTAGGTGTGCCACTTTATGATAGCCTTACTTTTCACCGTTGTATACATACACCACAGCCGTTTATGATTCAAGGTGGTGACCCTGCAGGTAATGGCTCGGGTGGACCGGGATATTCTTTCGGCGATGAGTTTGACCTTTCATTAAAGTTTGATAAGGTGGGATTATTTGCCATGGCTAACTCGGGCCCTAACACTAACGGCTCGCAGTTTTTTATTACTGAAGGCTTAACTACCTGGTTAAATTATAAGCACACTATTTTTGGTGAAGTAATTGAAGGCATGCCTTTGATTGCGCAAATCAATAACGGCGAAGTAATTAAGAGTATAAAGATTAAGCGCGTTGGTAAAGCGGCTGAGGCTTTTGATGCAGTTGCGATATGGGCCAAAAAAGATGAGATGTTAAAGAGCAAGGCTGATGCCTTTGCAGCTCAGAAAGCGGAGATGGATAAAGCTAAAACTATTTCGGCGGATGAATTTGTAAAGAAAAATTACCCTACTGCGGTTAAAACTTCAACCGGTTTATATTATGTGATTGAGAAGAAAGGTGATGGCCCAAAGGCTGAAAGCGGAAAGAAGGTTTCGGTACATTATACCGGACGTTTAGCTGATGGGACTAAGTTTGATTCCTCGTACGACAGAAATGAGCCTATTAGCTTTGTGCTGGGGCAAAAGCAGGTAATTGCCGGTTGGGACGAAGGTATTGCATTAATGAATGTTGGCGCTAAATACAAGCTTATTATACCGGCTGACCTTGGTTATGGTGCAAGAGGCGCCGGTGGCGTTATACCTCCAAATGCAACCCTTATTTTCGAAACAGAATTGGTAAGCGTTCAATAAATTACCACTTTATATTTTGCAAATGGACGGTATTGATACCGTCCATTTCTTTTTTATGCTAATGTATTTAAAAATGCTACTTTGCACGTATAACCAAAAGTTACCTATGAGAAAAATCGTTATCCATGTTGTACTGTTTATGATATCGGTATCGTTGTTTGCATCCACGTCATCTTCGGCGGATAATGCTATTGACACAAGTATGAGTTTGGAGCAAATTCTGGCCAAACTTGATACCTTTAAATATCAACCATCGGGACAGGTTAAGATAGGAGAGGTGGCAACGCTTGATATACCGGCGGGGTTTAAGTTTTTAGATGGGCACCAGGCGGCTTCGGTGTTACATGATGTTTGGAAGAACCCTTATGCGCCATCGTTGGGTATGTTATTACCAGCAGATAAAAGTCCATTTATGCCTGATTGCTGGGCCGTTGAAATTACCTATGAAGAGGAAGGCCACATTAAAGATGATGATGCCAAGGATATTAAATACGATGAGCTATTGACCCAGATGCAGAAATCGATTTTGGAGAGTAACGACGAGCGTATAAAGCAAGGCGGCCGCGCGATGGAGCTAACCGGTTGGGCTGAACCACCAAGTTATGATGGCAAGGCGCACAAGCTTTTTTGGGCCAAAAAGCTGAGGGAGTTGAAGGATACTGTTGAGTTTTTGAATTACAATATCCGCATACTTGGCCGTAAGGGCGTGTTGGTGTTAAATGCCATTGGTGGTTTGGATCAACTGGCGGAAATTAAGCAACAAACGCAACCCATATTGGCCGCAACAAACTTTACAAAAGGCAATACGTACGAGGAGTTTAACAGCAGCATGGACAAGGTTGCAGCTTATGGTATTGTTGGATTAATTGCAGGAGGGGTGCTGGCTAAAACAGGTTTGTTTGCCAAGCTTGGGCTTATACTGCTTAAATTTATTAAGCCAATAATTGCGGGTGGCGCCGCTATTGGGGCGGCTGTTGTACGTTTTTTTAAGGGAAGACGTGAGGGAGATGGTGGAGCTTAATTTTGGGGTTCGTTTATTGTAATGCGATAAAGAAAATTACTTTAAAAGCACCTTATTAGAGGGATAGGCGATTATATTCGCGCTAAAATTTTGAAGATGGGTATTTATAAATCGTTGGGTGTTTTTGCAGCTATTACACTTCTTGCATCGTGTAACCCGGGACAGGCCTGGAAAAAGCGCACTATTGATAACAAGGAGAAATCAATTATGGATGCTGCCAAAAAGGGTAAAATAGATACCACCGGCGTTAAGGATTTGCTGGCGGCTTATGATGCTTATGTTGCAGCTTATCCTACCGATAGCAGCGATGCTAATTACCTTTTTAAGGAAGCCGACTTTTATCGTTACATGCACAAACCTGCCAAAAGTATAAGCATTTATCAAAGGATATATACAGACTTTCCGCAGTTTTTTAAGCGGCCGTATTGCCTGTTTTTGCAAGGTTTTATTTATGAGAACGAGGTAAAGAATCTTGACTCGGCACGGGCGAAGTATGAGTTGTTTCTGGCTACATACCCTAATCATCAAATAGCGAAAGATGTGAGGATTACGATTGCCAATATGGGTAAGACATCAGAACAATTGATACAGGAGTTTGAAGCGCGGCAACATGCCGATTCGCTTTCAACTAGCAATGCAAAGTAGTTTCCGGTTTAATTAAGCTGCTTCGGGTAAAACCTCTTGTTTCCTTTTAGGAAAGTGAACAATATAATAGAAGGAAACCACAATTAAACCTGCGGCGAACAGAATGGTAGCGTAAGGCCTTAATCCATCGTAATAAAAGAACTCGCCTGTCATCCAGGTTGCGTTGGCCGAAATCCATAGACATACTGAGGCATTGTGAAATAAGTCAGAAGTGTTTTTCCTTGATTTCCAGGCCAGGTGCACTGCAACAATCAGCGTCGGAATTATCATAACCATACCGCCGATTTTGAAGGACATAACCCAGCAGGTATCTTTTACCAACCACAGGGCAATGTGTAAATTTTCATACTCTCTTATGTTGTTAAACAAGCTTTTTGCTTTCATACACTGTTAGGTTGGTTTTTGACAATATCGATTAACACGTTTACGGTGGTTTTTGGAAAATGTGCCAATAAAGTTGCCATAACAAAGTGCAGGTTGTGCGATACATGGACTGAGTTGTAATGCCTGTTGTGATTTACATGCGCACTTATATTGTTATTACACCTTAGGTAGGCCTTTCACATTCTATCGCACGTATTCAATCTATGTGGCTTTTTATTATTTGAATAACATTTTGTAACCTCTTGATTTCAACAACGTATAAATTGTTAGTTAATAAGGCAATAGTTTCATGCTAACAACGCGAAACGGCTGGTTTGTAAGCACGTATTTAAGAGGTATAGTTTTAAGAAAATGATTATTAAAGTATTACTACCCCCTACTTTTTTTTACCGGTTTACGCAACGTTGAGGAGCACTCTATGAGAAAGACACTACACATTTCGATTCTATTTATTGCAGTTTTTGCAATTTGCAATAGCGCGGTTGCTGCCGGGGTTACTATAGCAACGGCTCAAACAACTGCCGTAAACTTTTACTCGTTAACCGCAAAGAATTTGCAAGGCAGGGTTGTTGCAACCTTGAAGCACACTAAGACCGAAGCTGACGGAACCGTAGATTTTTATGTGTTTGATTTAAGCCCGGGAAAAGGATTTGTAATTGTTTCGGCTGATGACCAGATGAAACCAATTATTGGGTATTCACTGGAGTCTAACTTTAATACAAATACTAATGGCCGCGCGGTTGAAACCTGGATGGCCAATGCCGGCGCTCATATTTATAAAGGTATACAACAACACACAATAGCAAATGCGCAAATAAAAGGGCAATGGACTTCTTATTTACAAGGCACAAAACCGGCCAATGCAAAAAGCCTTGGTGCCGGTGTGGGCCCGCTCTTGACTACTACCTGGGACCAGGAACCATTTTACAATCAACTTTGTCCGTATAATAGTAATGACCACCAAAGAACTTTAACCGGTTGTGCCGCAACGGCTATGGCCCAAATTATGAAATTCTGGAATTACCCAACTATAGGAACAGGTACCTACGCTTATAACCATGCGCCGCCTACATGTTCATATAATTACGGGAGCCAGAATGTGAACTTTGGAAATACTACTTATAACTGGGCGGCAATGCCTAACTCAATTGATACCACTAACATTAGCATTGCAACACTTATGTATCATTGTGGGGTGGCTGTAACCATGAATTACGGCGATGATAACCAGGGGGGGAGCGGTTCGTTTGTTTTAAGATCACAAACTACAACCTGGAAACATTCGGTGGAGATGGCGCTTGCCACTTATTTTGGATACAACCCTAACACACTAAAAGGAGTTTACGAATCGAATTATAGCAGTGCCGATTGGGTTAGCCTGATGGAGAGCGAATTGAACGCCGGAAGGCCAATACAATATTTGGGTACCGACCTTGATCACGGGGGGCACACCTGGGTTTGCGATGGGTATGACGAAAACGACATGCTACACATGAACTGGGGCTGGGGGGGATTAGACAACGGATATTATAGTGTCTCGGCATTAAGTGCTGATGGTTACAACTTTAGTAGTAACGAAGCCGCTTTAATAGGCATTGAGCCTATGTCGGATTTGACGGTAACTGCAAGTGCCTCTTTAAGTACAATATGCAGCGGTGGCAAAACTACCTTAAGCGCACAAGGCCCCGCAAACGTTACATATTTATGGACACCGTCTACCGGTTTAAGTTGCTCAACTTGTGCCATTACAACGGCCAGTCCAACATCAACCACAACTTATACTGTTACTATTGATAGCGCAGGCATGTCGGCCTCGGCACCGGTAACAATAAATATCGGCACCGGTAATGTTAGCATTAGCATGATTAACATAACTAACTCAACCGGTATTGGAACGGCTAACGGTAGCGTTAATGTTAATGTGGCCGGCGGAACGCCAGCTTATACCTATATATGGAGCAATGATGCCGGCGGCGCTACCATAACTAACCTTGCAGCCGGAACTTACAAAGTAACCATTACGGATGCTTTGGGCTGTTCTATCTCCGCAATGGCTAACGTTACTCAACCCGATTCGAGCATGGTTGGGTCAAACGGGCAGGCCGATTCAAGCTTGAATGTGCATACAGGGCATGGCGGGCATCCGGCCGAAACTCCTAACCAGTCTCGCGCTGCGCTAACCAATAAGGGTAGTGCAATTTACGTTCAGCAATCTGCGGTCATTACTTTGCAAGGCGATTTTGTGAATATGGCAAGCGGTTCTTCAAAGGTTTATAACGATGGTATAATTGAAGTGCAGGGCAACTTTGAAAACGATAGTAGTGCTGTGTTTACAACCGGTACTAATTCGTCTTCAACCGATAGGGCTGTTAAATTTGTTGGTAGCGGTACTCAAACCATTACCGGTAATATGTCAACACCGGGGCAATCAAGTTTCTACAACGTGGTAATTGACCAGGCAGCAGCATCTGACACCGTAGAAATGCAAACACCGGTGGTTGTTCAGGGCTCTATTATTTTCGGCACGGCTAACACAACTTCAACGTATAACCCATCGGGCACTTATACCAATAACAACCAAAAAGGAATATTGAAAACATTCAACAACTCGTTGGGTGAGTTTTTACTTGATCTTCAAAACGGAAGCCCCGATGCCATTGCAGGTTATCCGGTGCTTGAAATGGGCTTAGCCCCATCAACGGGTTTTATATTAACCAGTGGCGACAGAGGTAGTTCGGCTGGCGGTTTGCAGCGCAAAATTTCTTCGGCAACAAGTTATTTGTTTCCAATAGGTACACCCGATAAAGGGTTTAACGGTATCAGGCTTAACTTCTCGCAAATACCGGGTAACGGTAGTGTAAAGGCCAAGTTCTGCTCGGGCTCATCTAATCCTGATAATACAGTAGGTTCTATCTCGCAATATTGTGATGGTTGTGCCCAGGGATATGTTTCGGGAGAGGGCTTCAGTAAATATTTTGCCAACAACGAGTGCAATCACGGTGCTCCGCAATGGGTATCTTTTGGAAAAACATTGGCCAACCACGGCTACTGGAGTTTGGCTTCAACTAACACCGGATATGAATATGATTTGGAAGTTTTCGCTAATTCGTACGGATATTTAGATCCATATAACTCAACCCGCGTGCTTAAACACGAGGCCGGCTATGGTGTTGACCCTTCAGGCGCAGCGGTTGACTGGAGGCCGGAAATTGAATCATTATGCGCTAATGCTACCGATCTTTTGACTTACACTAAAAACGCAGGCTGCTATACCGGCGGTGGTATACCCGGTGGTATTTACCGCGACTTTTCGCACTTCTCAATCGGCTCGAGCGGTGGAAGCACGGCTCTACCGGTTCAGTTATTATACCTAACCGCCGAGGCTACGGGTAAACACCATATTTTGGTATCGTGGGCAACCGCGCTTGAAATTAATAACCAGGGCTTTTTTGTTATGCGCAGTACAGATGGCGTTAACTTTAGCGACATTGGTTGGGTAGTTGGCCATGATAACTCAACCGTTCAGCAAAACTATACGTTTGATGACCGCCCATCGCAAAGCACGGTGTATTATTACAAGCTTAGACAGATTGATAATAACGGCAAGTTTACTTACTCGAACATTGCGGAAGCTAAATTGCAAGACCAACAATCGCAGGACTTCTCACTTTATCCTAACCCGACTGCCAGCGATATATTCCTGGTGGTGAGGAACCCGGATAGCGAGGTGAAGGTGGAGGTGTTTGATATAAAGGGCCAACTGGTTTACGATAACATATTTACCATTGAGAACACCGGTAGCGAGCAAACACTTACGATACATGCTACACAGCAAATGACTTTGGGTACTTATATTTTAACCGCTACTACCAACGGCGAAAAGTTTAGCGCCAAAGTGATATTGCAATAAAAGCAAACAACCTATTCCTTCCATCTCTTACAAAAGAAACCCGGGCTTGGCTTTGGTTTCCCCTTTAGGGGACGGAAGGGGCGAACAATAATCAAACATAATTGAAAGTAATCAGAAATAATCCAAATAGCTTATTTACAATGATATAGATCCTCATTTGTTTTACCTTAACTTTACCTTCCATTACAAAATACCGTCCCTTTTTTGTATTTTTGTCCCTGAATTGTTCCCTGAAAAACAAATCAAATGGCATCTGTTACACTTCGGACGAAAGGTATAGACAAAAAAGGTTACTCTCTGTTTCTGGATATATATAATGAAGGGCACCGCTACAAGGAATACCTTAAACTATATGTATCCAAAGACTACGTAAAACCAGAAAACAAAAATATACTAAAGCAAGATAAGGAAAGCTGGGAATTGGCAAAAGCGATACAGGCCAAGCGGGTTCTCCAAATGAAAGAAAGCCTAGCGGGGTTCATCCCAAAATCAAGCAAACAGGATTTTATACAATACTATCGCGAACAATCGGCGCAAAGAGGACATGATACCTACAAATATGTGCTTACATATCTATTGGATTTCAACCAATCTGAGAAGCTATCCTTTAAAGCACTGGACGAAAAATACTTAAAAGATTTTATCGCCTATTTAAAAACGCAGGAACTTAGTGTTTCCAGTTTGCGCTTGTATTTATCCCGGCTCAGCGTCATCTTAAATCAGGCCGTTAAGGATAAAATAATTCAAACTAATCCTTTCAATTATCTCAAGCGCGGGAAAGGGGGAGATATTCCACCTGAAGCTCAAAGTAAAATTGTTTACCTGACAATCGAAGAACTTAGGAAATTAAACGACACAGCATTTGATGATAGTGTCCGGCACTTTTTCCTGTTCAGTTGTTTTACCGGATTAAGATTAAGTGACCTGATGAAAATGAAATGGACGGATGTTGAAAAGGGAACGCTTACATACAGACAAACAAAACAAGGCAATGTAAAAGCTCACTACCTGCCGCTTACCGCGCAGGCATTGAGTTTATTGCCCGCTGTACGTCTTCAAACTAAAGTGGACTAAATCGGTTC
>CAIOTH010000173.1 GCA_903861145.1 uncultured Bacteroidota bacterium
CATAAGGTGGTTATCTGTGCAAATATGTGCTGTCCGACAAAATTATTACTTTGGTTCATAGCTTTAAAAGTGTGGTAACTTCTAAGCTATAAAAATGGGGCGGCTTCGGCCTCCCCTATTTTTTTTCTCGGACAGTATAGATCAGAAACATAAATTTCGACAGAATCCTGAATAGTATTTGCCCACAAGTCGTACTGAGCCATGTCCTTGTTTCCATTAACATATAGAAATCGCCCACTAGGAGAAAATTCTTCTGAAACTGCGCCACTTAGAGCTTGACCTGAAAAAGTTCCGGCGTAATGAAAAATCGTTGTTGGATTACTAAAATCTCCTGAACATCGGTCAAAATCCACTACAAGAACTAGTCCATCAAAACAACTGGTTACATATTTACTGCCATCCCGTGAAAACTTACCATTGGCAATGTCATCAGGAGTAGAAAATACAGGCCCAATATTTTGGATGAACGGCCCTAAAATGGTATCCGGCGTTAAAAGAAATTTATAAAATTCATTGTTATTCGAACCGCCCATTACTATCCAGTAATCTCTACCGTTGGCATGCTTGCAGGCGGTCATGCCCCCCCCTCTTAAAATAGCACTTTGCAATTTTAAAACCGGCACGTTTTTCTGTATTACAGCACCTAAACCCGAATTACCCTCCTTATCAATTAAGCTATAATAAATGGTATTGGGTCGGTTGAGTGTGTCTAATGAAAAATGAAATAGGTAGTAATATCTTGGATTATTCGGCTTCGGCAAAAAAATTGCAGCTTGAGGAATAGTGAGACCTTGTGAATATTCCTGATAGGTATAGGCACAAGGACTTAGGGTATCTCCATTTAACAAAGCATTGCCATTACTACCAGCAATATAAAATCCATTGGTATAATATAATAAATCCCCTGCTGAATCACAGATGTCAGCGTTGGCATCCTTTGTATTCATAAAAGTAGAAATCGGGTATAACCGGATGGTATCAATCCTAAAATCCAAAACTGAAGTGTTGGGGCCAATTACCCACTGCGCATCATACAACTGCGCATTAATCAATAAGCCACAAAACAAAAGCGGTACCAGTAATAATTTGCTCATGGCATTTTAGCGATTGGGGTTTGCATTGGGTTGGGCGATATATGCTAAGTTAATTAAATTATTGAGAGGGGCCAGCCCCTTCCGTCCCCTAAAGGGGAAACCAGGGCAGAAATGCAAGCAGCCCACCTCTTAAGTTACTTTGTCGCACAAATTTGTGGGATGAAACAAAAGACAAATACGGACAGCCAGCCCCTTCCGTCCCCTAAAGGGGAAACCAGAGCCGGATGCAGTGCTAAATGTGAGATTGCTATTTGAATGAACTATTCTCTAAATTTAGTTTATGAAGCATAAGTTGCCTATGTTTTATGGCACATCTATGGAGCTATTTAAATTTGCACAGCGGATGCGCTTTGCTCCCACTGAAGGTGAAAAGGCAATGTGGAATTTATTAAAATCAGAATCCTTTAATGCTCATAAGTTTAGACGACAACATCCCATAGCAACCTTTATTGCGGATTTCTACTCTCATAAATTAAAAATGGTAATTGAAATAGATGGCGGCTACCATGTTGATACCGTTCAAAAAGAATATGATGAATTTAGAGATGAAGATATGGATGCGCTCGGCATTTCTGTTATTAGATTTACAAATGAAGATGTAATTCAAAACCCAGAAATCACTATGGGTAAATTGATAGAACGAATAATAACGTTGGAAAAACAAGATGCAAAAAGCATTAAATAATCGCCTGTCTCGTAGGGGGTGCCTTGGTTTCCCCTTTAGGGGACGGAAGGGGCTGGCTGTTTGTATTTCTAAAAACTTATCCGCACCCCATTGTAGTAAATGATATAGACATTAACTTTGCGTATTGCACCGGTTATAGTTGGGAAATTTTACCGGTGATTGTTCTTTGAAATAGTTTTTGAATTTCGAGTTTGAAGTTTCGAATTTCGAGTTACCGAAGGGGCTGGGTTCATGTGTTACGCGGGATGCTTTGAAATAAAAAAATGATAATTAGGAATTATCTGTGACCGTGTAACCCAATTGAATATCATTTAGTTAGAATTAATATAGTTCTAAATGTTCATTTGATAAAATTAGAGTTAATTGAAAATCAAAGGATTGTAAAATCGAATTTTGTAAAAAGGTTTACAAAGGTTTACACAATTTCGGTTTTTAGTATTTGTGGTGTACGTCGCTTTGGTATATGGCATGTAAATGCTATGTAAATATGTTGTTGGCGTAGCAAAAGTGTAGCTGAACCCTTAAATGCATTTTACCACAAAGGCCACAAAGTAAATACAGCACAAAGTTCACAAAGCCTCCCGCCTTCCTTTGTGTTCATTGTGCCAACCTTAGTGGCCTTTGTGTTTAAATGTATTCGTCCATAAAACAAAAATGCCCACCCTTTAAAGGCAGGCATTTCAAAAATATCGAGTGGTAGTTACTTCATTGCTATCCTAAATCCAACATCATCATCTTTCGATTCAGGTGGCCATTTATCGCGGGTGGCAACGCGGGTATCGCGCATTGGGCCCCACCATGAGCCGCCGCGTACGGCTTTGTTATCGGTAACCATATTCTGCGGGCCTTGCGGGTTGTTGCTTGGGCTGCTTGAGTAATACTTTTCATCAAACCAATCGCTGCACCATTGCCAAACATCACCGCTCATATCAAACAAGCCAAGTTCGTTAGCCTTCTTCTTACCTACCGGGTGTATTTCGTGCGATATAAGGGTATCATACCACGCCACTTCCATAGCGTCATTTCCGCCTGCGTATTTAAACCCATGGCTTTGGTTACCGCCCTTGGCTGCATACTCCCACTCCGCTTCGGTAGGTAGTCTAAAGTTCTTTCCGCTTAGTTGGTTCAGCTTATTAATAAACTCCTGTGCCTCAAACCAGGTTACGTTAACCACGGGGCACTCCGCACAGTATTTACCTGGGGCTTGTTTGCCGGTAACATCTTTCCATTCCTTTTGGGTAACATCAAATTTAGCCATGTAAAAGGTGGCAATGGTTACTTTGTGGCGTGGCTTTTCGAAATATACGCACTCGCTATCAAGCGCATTAAAGCAGCCCATGGTAAATTCACCACCCGGCACCTGCACCATTTTTGATTCGATGGTTTTTACCACCTCGGCCATTTTAGCGTCAAGAGGTGGTGGTGGTACCGGTTGCTTTCCGTCTTTACCCGCTGTTTGGCTAATGGCCGGCAGGGCAATTAGCAAAGCTACAATGTGTAGATATAGGTTTTTCATGTTCATGCTTACAAATTTATAAGGCTGTTATAGGTTTTGCAATAGTATAATTGTGGATATCGGTGCACCTGTCTATTAGGGTTTGCAGTTTTACGTTTATAATCAAAATTCGTTTCACTTTTAATGGCTAGCCCCTTCCGTCCCCTAAAAACTATTACCTGATTAGTCTATTGATTATTAATCTATTACGACTACTTAAGATAAATTAAGGGACTAAATAGGGACATTTTGCTGTTGAAATTTCAAATGGGCAAACATAGAGAATTTAAAAATCAAAAGTGCAAGATAGAAGAGTGTAAGCCTGACCTCGAAACTCTAGCAAGGCTTAAGTAAGGTAATAGGACTCTAAGGGCGGCCTAGTTAATTTATAGGGGAACTCTTTGCAAAATGCGGGGGAGCTCTTTTTGTTTTAGGTGGTAAGCAACTCTTTTAAGCTTCATTCCTTCTATGCAGTTGATTGGTTACGAAATTCAATCTTCAAAAAGACCGTTTTATATTCCAAAACCTTAAAATTAGATAGTAAATATGGAGAACTCAAAAGAAGATAAGGACGGTATCATAAGGCAACTTATTGAAACGGGATCCGAAATGACAGGCGGAGTGAGTGGTGCTATAATCGGTGGATTAGTGGCTGGCCCAGTTGGGCTTGTGGCTGGAGGTTTGAGTGGACCCTTAATAACCGGAATTTTTAAAAAAGTAGGCGGTGAGATAAAAGATCGCCTGTTAGGACGGAGGGAAGAGGTAAGAATTGGTGCCGTTTATACATTTGCGCTTACAAAGCTAGA
>CAIOTH010000174.1 GCA_903861145.1 uncultured Bacteroidota bacterium
GGTTTGCACATCCACGGTTGTTATAAGCTTCCGCATAACCGGGTTTAATGCGCAAGGCCATATTATAATCATTTATTGCCTCGTTGTTTTTACCAACGGCACGATAAGCGTTCCCGCGATTGAAATAAGCTTCGGCATTATGGCATATCTTAAAACAAATCCCGGCAATACAAGAACTATGCTTATCAAAAAAAAGCTGAAACCAAACATCACATCTTTACCAAATCGTATTGACCTATATACTAAAAAAGCAAGTGCTATAATTATCAATGGCGTGGCGTACAATACCAGAGAGAACATAGGCTTACCTGGCAAGAACTTCGATTCCTGTTTTAAAGGATAATCGTAGATGCAGGCTAAATTTATGGGCAACACTAGTTTCCACAAGTACTCGGTTAGGGCGTAGAAACTCAACAAAATCCGATCGAAAAAACTATACTGCGTAAGGTCGACTAACACCACACATCCACGCTGAGCATATATAGCAATATACCCAAAAATAAGAGAGAGCACAAAGAACGGGGCTGTAGTTAAAACCGTTTTTGCCGTAAATTTTCTTCCCTTAAAATACTCAATCAACAGAAAAACAACCGGAAGAGTAACGGCTGCTGCCTTGCACAATAGGGACAGAACAAAAAGAGCGATGGTTATCACGTAAAAATGCTGCTTCCACTTCCCTCCTTCCAAATAAAGAAGATAGCCGCAAAGTGCCCCCATAAAAAAAAACGAATACAACAAATCAATCCGACCCGTTATCCAGGCTACCGACTCGACATGCATTGGGTGGATTGCAAAAAGCAATGCAGTAATAAATGCAACCCAATGCTGTCTACATAAAAGCCACACAAAACCAAAAACAAGTGCTGTATTAAATAAGTGCAGCAATAGGTTGAATAAGTGGTAAGGTAGAGGATTAAGCCGGCTTTGAACATACTGCGCCAAATAACTAAGCTTAACAAGGGGAGCATACATTACAAGGCCTTCGCGAATTTCAAATATGTTTTTTATTGTGGGCGCCAAACTATCGCCCTTAAAAGATTTGAGCTCACTATTGTCTGTAACATTAATGTTATCATCCCAATTAGTAAATCCGTTGGTGAGCGATGAATAGAACATAACGGATGTTACAACAATAACAAAAGGCAACAACCACTTATGGTATGATTTAGGCGATGAAATACTTTTTACAGGTTTACTCTTGGCACCTTTATTCGGTTTCATAACTAACAAATTAATTGGCTGGTCTAAATCTATGAAAAGTTTAGGCTAATTATCTAAAAACCAAAAATCGAACAATTCGGATTATACGTTTTGAAATAACCAGATAGTGATTTGATTAAATCAGTATAATTGTAACAAATTTTTGCTTTGAAAAATACCCGAGGGACATGGTGGTTACGCTTCGTTAGCATATTAATTATGGCCTCTCCCCTATTCGCGTTAGCTGACAGGCCTTCGTTTCCTGAACATGAAAAAAGTCTAACACCCCAACAATATTATAATTATGCCTTCGAACTTAACCAATTGGGCAAGAATGATCAAAGCCTGCAAGTTTGTAATGAAGCTTTAAAAACAGATTCGAATAACGCGCAAATACTTGGTTTAGCAGCCTCAGTTTACACCGCCGAAAATAACTGGGAGCAGAGCATCTTATTCGGCCAGAAGGCGCTTTTGGATAGCCCTGGCTTAACCGAAGTTTATAATACCCTTTATACAGCTTACTCAGGAAAAGGCGATTGGACAAATGCCGCTGTGATTGCCGAAAAGATAGTAACCCTGCATCCCGAGAACAAGGATGCCGTTAGAAATCTTGAAACTTCAACAAGAAATGTTCAAACAGCCTTCTATTCAAGAATAGTTGTTACAATCCTATTTATTCTGGTACCGCTATTCCTTTTTTTACTTTACAAAGAAAATAGTGGGCGCCATAAAATAAGCAGCCCTTTAGGGTCGATAGGGATTGTTGGACTTATATTGATAGCTACAGCAATAAGTTGTATTTTCTATTTACTGTTTTTCCATTTTGCTACGGCCATAAGAGGTGGAAATTTGAAAGTAAGCCCGGATGAAATAATCATCTTTTTAAGATACTATATTTATCAGCGCGATGGAATGGAGTCGTATTTCTTATATGCCTTCACTATAGCAATCGTTCTTATCAATTTAGCAGTTGTCCGGATAGTTTACCCGGGCGGCAATAAGCTCCATCCCTACCTGATACTAGTTCCGGCATCGCTTTTGGCGTGTTTATATTTGTATAACATTGGGTTTTATCCTCCATGGAACGAGGTAAACGCGCATTTTTACGAAAGCTTTCTTCCAATTATCTGCGTTTTGGTTATAACCGCAGCGCTACTTTTGTTAAACAGGTATTCGTTTAAGATTACCTTTTTTGTTGTAGCCATCCTGCTAATTCCTATTTGCTTTATTGATAGTATGCCGCGCGAAATTGATTATCCATTTATCCTGGCACCTTCATTACGGCTGTCGCAGGGTGCCGGGATTTCGGAAATATACTTTCAATACGATATCCTGCTATCTCTGCTGGGGTGGATATGGGTAAAAACCGGGCTTGATATACACGCATATCAAATATTTCTCCAAATCATTTCTTACTTTTTCTTTCTGGCCATATTCTTATTCACGCGAAAAGTTTTCATTAATAAAAACTTAGGGGTCTTGTTTATCGTATTGCTGATAATTGTTCGGTTCTACTGCGGTATAACAGATCTCACTTCGGTTCCCCAGGTTACTCCATTAAGGCTTGACCTTTGGCTTATATTGTTAGCACTTGTTTATTGGCGAGGGCCTTATAATTGGTTGCTGGGTTTAGCATTAGGCCTTTTGCTGCTGCTTCATAAAAATTTTGGATTGATTTATACAGCCGCTTATGCAGAGCTACTGGTTGTGCTGTTTTGTGTAAGTGTTGTCACCGATACAGAAAGCAATATTCTAAAACGAGTGTTACGCGTTTTGAAACAACAATTAAGCTTATCACTAAAAAACATTTTAATTATAGCAGCGGCTATTGCAGTCAGCTTAATTCTTAATAAAGGTTTTGTGCCCGATAGCCTAAAGCTTTATGTTAAGCTTGGCATTGGGATGATTCCTATATCCAGCACATCGTTTTATTGGTATATACCCATTTTGCTTGGTACGTTGGCCGCTTTATTAGTTAAGGTAAGAACCCGGTTAACCACAAATTATTTTGTTTCCGGTGTATTTATCATCCTATTAGCTATAGGCAACTCGTTATATTTTTTTGGCAGAAGTCATGAAAATAATATTATAAATATATCAACCATATTCATTTTTGCCTTCTTTATATTATTGGATATACTTGACCGAATTAAGCCCGAACCAGTTGAGAATGCAGTTAGCCCTACCGAAGTTGCTACAGCAAAAAAGAAATTGAAAAAGACCGTTGGCAAATCGGCGGGCAAACCCCGGCATATACCGCTTTATACAATGGTAATTCCGCTTTGCGTAATTGCTGTTACAGTTTTTTATTATGGCAACAGAATTAGTAACCGGGCGGGCACTCAAATTACTAATCTTACCAATGGCAACTGGACTTATCACTATAATGATGCTGCCATAGATTTTGACGCCATTAAATCAATTACCAAAGGCAGTAGTCAGGTTTATTTTCTTGATTTTTTTAATGACTTTGTGTACTATTATTACGGCCATTACCCAATGGTGGGTTATTTTAATCCATGCGCTTCATGGGCCTATAAAAAAGATTTTGCAGCGTTTTTGCAGCAATTGCTCAATAACCATTATTACGTGGTAGTAACAGACTTTGGCCCTGTTGACGAAATGCTGCCGTTATTATCATACAACCATATGGTTGAAAAAAACGGCTTTACTGCGCTATCGCTGGAGCATGAAAGTGCAAGCCTGAGTACTGACAGTAATAATGTATTTCATACAATTATTAAAGACCGGATTGCCGCACGCGGTTTAATAGCGAAGCCGATTAAATTAGGTAGTCAGTTTACTATACGTTGCGTAGTGAATGCTGACTCATTGCAAAATAAAAATGCCACCGTACTAATTAATTTGAATCAAAGCCGTGGCACACATGGCTTTTCATTGCAACAATACGGCGAACAAAACAATCAGTATCTTCTCTTTTTTGGCGACAATAAACAATGGATAGGCTCGCCAATATTTACGCTTCAACCCAATCAGTGGAATTACCTCGCTATATCCCTGGATAAAACCACGTTAAAGATTTACCTGAACGGCAAACTAGTTTCTACAACACAGGTTGCGGGTACCTTTGTAAATAGCGAGTCGCCAATGATTATAGGCAATATTAATATGCACGACAGGGCATTTAAAGGTTACATTAAAGAAGTTGCAATAGACAATGAAGTTATAGATGAAAAACTAATTGTTGCAGATTGGAAAAACATTACAGACAAGGTAAAAAATTGAGTGTTGCGGCTCATCCAAAAACAATTTGGATCCTTTTCGCCAGAGGCCCACTATTATGTTGCTGCCTTAACCGCATTCGTAGTTAGCTTTCTCTCCTTTTCAACCGCTGTAATAAACTTATCTATGATTTCCGTTGTGCGATAAGGCTGCACCATGTGAAATAAATGTTCGCGGAACAAATCAGTTTCGTTTTCGTTTGTAACATCAATTACCTCAATATTTTTTCCTTCGTAAATGCGAGGAACATACTTCGCAACGCCGTCGCGTTCGCTCTTTAAAATAAGGATAGGTATATTTTGGCGAGGTATATTTATCAGCCCGATTTGCTTATCAAACTGTATACTTTCTTCAAGGGCCGAATGAGTTTGTATAGCAAACACTTTAGCCGGTAAACGATTAAGGGCGCGTTCTATAGGGATGCGGTTAAGTTGGGGCAGTGAATCCATGTTGGTCATTAAAAAGAGGATTCGCTCTTTGGCAGCGGCCCAAATACGATCGCGAAGAGAACTTTCCCCACGAATTAACCACTCCGAAAGCCAAATGCCACGCTTACGAACGCCGGCCTTCGAATCGAGTGGAACAACCGTTCTCAAAGTATTAGCCACGGTTTTAGCGGCAATCCCGCTGGTGCTATTAAGAGCGGGCAAAATTACAGTATCTAAAAAACCTATAAACGCATGCTTCGACTCCTCACCAAAAAACGGGTTCGCTCCTATCCGGCCCCGTAGGTATTTTTTTACCCCGGGATAATCGTTCAGCTTACTGTCGATCATCATAAAATAAATATTGCCCATTGAATGATCGTACAGATAAATTGAATGGCCCCGCGACCCAAAATATTCAACAACCGCCTCTATATTACGAGTTATGTGCAGCGAGTATTCTGACGGCGGCAAATCATTAGGTATTGAACCATAATGCATAGCCGCTGCTATATATTTGTGCGACGGTATATCAGCCAGTAATCCATCGAACGAGTTAAGGCCCAAAAAACCATGAATCAGGATTACCACAGGAAGCTTCTCTTTGGCGTTTTCATTATATGGGTTCGTGGTGTCAACCCGAATTACACTTGGCCCATACTCGGTTTCACGATTTATTTCAATTTGTGGCCAGGTAAGCGCACGGTCATCAATAAAAACCGTCATTCGCTTTTGGACATTGGGAAGGTAGCGCAGAAACCCTGGGCTTTCATTAATTTTTACATCAACCGCATATAACCAGGCAAGAGGCCGCCTCTTATCCGCTTTAGTGGCTAAAAATGCAATCCGCCGGGAACATAAAAGAAAATATGGGGTACCGGTCAACTCTTTTTCGCGCGAAGTGGTAACTACGGTTGCAATATCGGTAGATTGAAATGTTTTTGAGTTCCACTCTATGGCAGCCACCCGTCCAGTGGGGTCGCTGGATAGAAAGACATAATCAAAGCCTTCCTTGTCGTGCTCCCTAAGATATGCCGACACCGATTGGTTAAAATCGGCGGCGTAAGCCTCAAGGCTCTCCCTACTAAAGTTGTAACCTATAATTTGCTTTCGGGCAATAAAGCCTTTGCGAAAAAGCTTTTTAATAAATTCAGTAGCATCTATTATCCCCTCCAGGTTCCGCTGGCGGGCCATAGGTGAATTAACGAAAGTGTAAAAAATGTTTTGAGGATTCTTTAACTCGTTGTAATGCTCAAGTATATACTTGTATGCTCCTGCCGGCGACTTACCATGCGAAAGGCCAACCATAAAGGCCTGACCTTTTTCAAGTGTGCGGTTGGCATATTTAATAAAATCAGTACCAACTGCCTTTTCAAAGCTTTCTATTGTTAAGAAATACCGGGTTTCGGGCATCGCCGGAACCGATGGTTTGATGGGTTGTTGTGGGATAATTGATTTTTTCATTACTACTACAATATTCAAATAATTTTTTTCCAAATAAAATGATATTAATCCTGTAAGAACAGTTTACGATTCAGCATATTTTTTGTTTGCTGAACCTGTTAATTACCCGAAGGATAATTATACCAAATCATTTGAAAGACACAAGATAGTGACACTGTATCATTCAATTGATGATTTAAATCACAATTGCGGTTATAGTAAATCACGTTAGGGAATGTAAACGCTGTTGTTGGGCGAGATAGCGAAAAAAAAACTACAGCATTGGGCGATGCTCAATGCTGTAGTCAAAACAGATTACCATATTTTGTTCAAGGCAAATTACTCCTTCACCAACATCTTTGCACCGACCTGACCCTTATTGTTGAGCATTACCAAATAAATACCGGCGGGCAAATTGCCTATAGGCAATTGTTGCGGGCTAGTTTCTAAACGCGTTTGCAGCAGTTCTCTACCGGTAATATCTTTAACAATAATACTGCTACCGGTGTAACTAGCATCAAAATCAATCATTGCATAGTCATTAGCCGGGTTAGGATAAAGTGTGAAAAGATTAGCCGGGTTAATAACTTCGATACCAAGGCAATCTTCTCCCCTTATCGTATCCTTTATTGAAGCCGAACATCCGTTACCATCCACATAAGTATAAGTAAATACGGAAAATGCGCTTGTTGCTCCGGTTAGTGTAATAACATTGTTCGATACATCTGGCCCCGAATAAACTCCACCAGTAGGTGTGCCCCCGGCAAGAACCAGTTGGCCTCCACCAAACGGCATGCAAAAGATGGTATCTCCGTTTCCTCCAAAATACAGAGTTTGACCAGGTGCAGAAGCCATTGAATCATAGCTAAAGCTAACCACAGGTAAGGCATTAACAGTTAATGCCAATGTTACCACGCTATCGCATCCACCCACAGTTATAAATGTATCAGTATAGCTTCCGGCGTGTGCATAAGCTACGCCATTAAATAAAATACTATCGCCATGGCAAATAGCGTGGGTAAGTGTATCAAAACTAACGTTACTAACTGTAAGGTGAAGTGTCCTGATACTATCGCAGGTATTCGAACCAACAAGTGTATCTACATAAACACCGGTGGTATCGTATCCAAGGTAACTACTGCCCGGGCATATGGAATGAAAGATGCTTGACGTTGTAAGGTTATTTACTGTAAGGGTGAGCGTTCGGATACTATCACAGCCCAGATGCCCCTGAAGCGTATCGTTATATACACCGGTGGCGTTATGGCCTAAAAAACTTTGGCCGTGACAAATAGTTTGGCTTATGCCAGACGTAGTAATTGGATTAACAGTAAGGTTAAGAGTGCGGATACTATCGCAACCATTTGAGCCGGTGGCTGTATCACGAAAAACGCCTGTTGCAGTTCTGCCAAGAAAAGTATCACCCTGGCAAATAACATGGGTTATACTCGAAGTTGCAACCGGTTTAATAGTCATTGTTATACTTGTTGAAGTAGCGGTTACGGGGTTAGCACACAATGCATTACTGGTTAATACACATGTTACCACATCGCTATTATGCAAAGCCGAACTTGAATAGGTTGCTGATACCCCGTTTTGCACTGATACTCCATTTATTAAAAATTCGTAAGTTGGGGTAATGCCGCCAAAAGTTGAACCGGCTGTAAACGTAACATCGGTTCCGCTACAGGCCACATTTGCCGTAGACGATAAACTTGTTGTTGGTGTTACAGTTGGAGTTAGGCTTATGATTACACTGTTCGATGTGTCAGTAAGCGTTGTTGCACAGCCGGCATTAGAGATTAATACGCACTTTAAGGAATCGTTATTGGCAAAGGTGCTACTTGTGAAACTTGACTGGTTGGCACCATTAACCAATACATTATCCAAAAACCATTCATAAACCGGAGCATTTCCGCCACCGGTTACCGATGCCGTAATGGTAGCAGGTTGCCCTGCGCAATTAATATTACCCTCACCTGCAAAAATTGAAATACTAGGTGTTACACTTCCGGTTACACTAAAAGTAACGGCAGTAGAGGTTGCGGTAGTTTGAAGCAGGCAGCTTGCATTAGAGGTAAGCACACATGTAATTACATCGCTATTAGCTAATGTTGAAGTTGTATAAGTTGAGCCCGTAGCCCCGCCAATCGCAGTTCCGTTTTTATACCATTGATAAGTTGGATTACTTCCTCCGCCCATAGAAGTAGTTGTGAGCGTAGTACTCTGATTTAAGCAAATGCTATTACCCCCAGTTGCGTTAATAGTAACCGAAGGGGTTACCGTGGAGGTTACATGCAAAGTAATGGCATTAGATGTGGCAGTTGTAGGAGATGCGCAGTTAGCGTTAGATGTTAATACAACCGATATAACATCCCCATCGGTTGGTGTTGCACTGGTATAAGTAGATGAAGTGGCTCCTGTAATAGCCGTACCACCCTTCTCCCACTGATAAGTTGGCGCTCCGCCGGCATTGGTAGCATTAGCGGTAAAGGTAGCGCTTTGATTAGCGCATATAGTGCTATCGTTAACTGAAATATTAACGGTAGGTACAACGGTTGTTCCTACCGTCATTGTTATAGTGTTAGAAATTGCAGTGTCAGGTGATGCGCAATTTGCGTTCGAGGTCATTACAACGGTTATGGCGTCATTATTTATTAGGACAGAATTATTATAGGTAGACGATGTTGCACCGTTTATTACAATGCCATTCTTTTTCCATTGATAAGTTGGGGTGGGGCCACCGTTAGTTGGGACAGCCGTAAAGGTTATACTCTGATTAGGACAAATATTGGTAGCCGTGGCAGAAAGATGTACCGATGGCACAACAGTAGTACCCACCACCATAGTAATAGCGGCGGAACCGGCAGATACGGGCGAAGCACAATTGGCATTAGAAACCATTATCACAGTAATAGCATCATTGTTGGCAAGCGTAGTTGAGGTATAAGTAGATGAATTAGCACCGCTGATAGCACTTCCGTTTTTACGCCATTGATAGGAAGGTGTATTACCCCCATTTGTTGGACTAGCAGTAAACGTTACGCTTTGGTTAGGACATATAATGGTATCAGTAGACGAAATGGTTACGGCTGGAACAACTGCAGTTCCTACAATCATATTTATAGCACTTGATGTGACAGTAGTTGGTGACGCGCATGTAGCGTTCGAAGTCATTGCAACCGTGATTACATCTCCATTGGCAAGAGTAGTGGTATTGTAAGTAGATGAGGTAGCACCGCCAATTGCCGTGCCATTCTTTTTCCATTGGTAGGTTGGAGAAGCCCCTCCGTTAGTTGGAGTAGCCGTAAATGTTACGCTTTGATTAGGGCATATAGTAGTGTCATTCGAAACGATAGCAACCGAAGGTGTTTGAAGTGAATTTACCGTTACGCTAATAGCGTTGGAAGTTGCGGGATTACCAGTAACGCCTGATAAGTTGGAGGTCATAACGCAGGTTACAACCTGGCCATTTGTTAGCGAGGAGGTAGTAAATGTAGAACCTGTGCCTGCGTTACCGCCATCAACAAGCCATTGATAAGTTGGCGCAGTGCCCCCATTTGTGGGCGCTGCGGTGAAAGTTAAACTGTTATTAGCACAAGTGGGATTACTGCCACTGGTTAGGGAAATACTTACTGATGCAACAACCGGAGCCGCGACTTCAGTTATAGTAATATGGTTAGCCACCTGATACCCATCTCCCCCATTCGAGCCATCAAAATTAACTTCATTGATTACGCCATATATTACCACCGAGCCCGTACCGGCTATTGGTGCCGTCCATGGTATAGATTCCACATATGTAGTTCCCGTACTGCCCGTACCGGTTGTAGCCGGTATTTGTTGATTATGTTCAATAATAGATTCGGTTAAAACCGTTTTTTGAACATTAGAAGGAAGCGTGCCCCATGTTCCGGCATCAACCGGTGATGAAGTTCCGGCACCAACAAGTTTAACAACCGCCATCTGGAACCCAAATCTTGGCCAGTTATTCGCGCTTGAATTGCTGGCTGATACCTTTACCGTATAGGCCATACCCGCATGGTACGACGTTACAGGTATACCAGCCGAGTCCAACTCAACAATAGTTCCGTTAGTAGATGATGCGCTGTGGCAAGCACCGGTGTTACATCCTCCCCCACCTTTTGCTCCGGTTCCATCAATATTTCCAATAAAAGCCGGTCCGTTTTGATAAGAATACACCACCATTGCAACAAGCGCCGTAAAAATTGTGAGCGTAATACTTCTCTTCATATGAAAGTTATTTTACGATAAATATTTAGTCCTGAATCCAAAAGCAATACTCAGTTCCATATCAAATATAAACTTCCCTGAATTGAAGGAAAGAATGGTTTGCAAGCCCAAATAATATGGAGAGCGGGGTTAACGTAACCCCGCTCTATCGCCAAACCCTATACCCAATTGGCGAATTAATTGCTGACAACAATTTTCTTTACTATTATATCTTTATCAACGGAAACTAATCGAAGTAGATAAACACCTTTTGCCTCGCGGCTGATATCAAGACCGGCATTATCAGCATTTATCGTTCTTGAGTAAACCATCCTTCCCGTAACATCATATACCGCAATATCATTGATCAATACTGAACTTGTGATTTCGAATTGACCCGATGACGGATTTGGGGAAACCCCTATTTCGGCAGTGTTGACAAGTTCATGAACCGCTGTTGTTGTTGCGCACAAATCTGTTGGCGCACCGCCAGTTGCCATTATAGGAACAACTACACTTGCAACGCCACCGGTAGAGACGGTATCTATAGTTGAAAAAACCGAAAAAGTAATATTGCCATTTATAACTGTCGCTGTATTGCCCTGATGGCATGGTGAGTTTCCAAGCGAGTCAGTTTTTACAACGTAAAGATGTTGCCCTAATGCCCCAAACCCAAACGTATTTCCAGCTACTGCATATCCGCCATCGCCGGTTTGAATTACAAAATCGGCATCATCAGCCGATGAACTTCCATAAGTTTTAGTAAAAAGCGTGTCGCCATTGGCATCGGTTTTTACCAGATAATAATCGTCGCTGCCTGCGCCAAAATTGCTAATGTACCCGGTAAAAATATATCCTCCATCGGCTGTTTGGGAAACGGAAGAGGCCGAGGCGTCGCTTGATACATCGTTAGTGCCATAGGCTTTTGTCCACACTATATTCCCGGTGCTATCGGTTTTTAAGAGGGTAGCAAACTCTCCAAAAGCCGGCCCCATAGTTACGCCCGTAATTATATATCCCTTATCCGCAGTTTGCTGTATACTATTGGCCATATCCATGCCGTCGTTACTGCCAAAATCTTTAGACCAAAGCAAATTACCCGAGCCATCAGTTTTCACGATGTATATATTTCCCGTGGTGGTATCGCCAAAACTGGTGGTGGTACCGCAAATAATATACCCTCCATCACTAGTAAGCGCAACACAACTGGCATCATCATTGCCCCCTCCACCATAAGTCTTGCTCCATTGAATATTTCCAGATGCATCAGTTTTAAGCAGGTAATAATCGTCGTTACCTGCGCCGTAATTACTGACATAACCGGTAATGATATAACCTCCATCCGCAGTTTGTTTCATAGATGATGACTGAGCATCGCTTCCGGCATCACCTGTACCATATGCCTTTGCCCAGGAAACATTTCCGCTGGCATCGGTTTTTATCAACAATACCGTTTGCCCTCCGTAACTAAAAGAAGGGCCCGTAATGGCGTATCCGCTATCGGTAGTCTGAATTGCGTAATTAGCGTCATCGGCGCTGGTGTCACCGTATGATTTGGTCCAGGCTACAACGCCATTTGCATCGGTTTTAACCAGGTAAAAATCGTCGCTGCCACCACCAAAATTGCTAATATAACCGGTGGAGATAAAACCTCCATCGAAAGTTTGCTGAATACATGTACCTGCCGCATCGCTGGAAGTATCGGCAATACCATATCCCATTTGAAATTTGGTTGTTGGCGGTATGTTATGGGCAGCGGTAACAGTAATTGTACCCGTCATTATAGATGAGTGAATTGTACAGTCATAACTATAGTTACCCGGCACAGTAAGAATATATTGAAACGTTTGGGTCGAGCTATTCATGGGCGAATCCCACGTGGCTGCACCGACAGGAACCGACGTAGAGGTGGTTGTGTGATTGCCCGATACCCAGTGCCATTGCATGGTATCGCCAACTATTGCATTAACGGCATTGGGCGTAAAAGAAAAATTAGCGACATTGACGGTATGAATAGTGGCATGTGCGGACATTAAAAGAAATATTGCAAGCGCAGAACAAGCAAACCTTTGTTTGGCCAGCCGGAGGGTGAATTTAGATTTCATAATTATCAGGGTTTAGATAAGAAAATGGTTATAATTAATAAACGACAATTGTATGGTGAACCCTTTCGGGCAAATTGGTTTGTAAACAAGGCGCGTGCTACAACTTCTTTTATCAACCGGCAAATTTTTCCACAGCAAATATCCAGCATAAGTTTCGGGTTCAGCGATTGGCAGATAAGGCCTTTCTCCTTTTTTAGAACCATGACCAATGCATTCAAAAAACAAGCCACCCCGCTCCACTACATTACTTTTCATATTTTTTAAAGTTGAACGCCACATCCACCTTCACTACTTCGGCAATTTTTGCAATTACGGCAGTGGGGATTTTTATGCTATGGTCGACTAACTTTACTTCAAAATCGGCTGTAGCACTAACCGGTTGCCCATTTTTAATTACCAGTTTGCCTTTAATTTCGCGCTCTTTTTTTACACCATGCAGGTCAAGCGTGCCTTTAAGAGTGACATCATATGTTCCGTCTTTAGTGTAATCCAGGCTCCCTACTATTTCGGCATCTAAGGTTGCATAGGGATATTTCTCGCTCTCAATGTAATTTTCATTAAAATGCTCTTGCATTAAGCCGTTCGCAAAAACAAAACTGGCCATGCGCACTTTAGCAATTACCTTCTTTGTTTTTGTGTTTATGACGCAAACAGCAGTATTTGAAACCGGGCTTATATTTTCGAAAGGCGTTGAGGCGAAAAAATGTGCTCGCCCGTTATCGCATATATAGCTATCGGCATATTTGCTTTCGCCAGTGAAAGCTGACAGCGAAATCGCCGTAATAATCATTAAAAGCATCTTTCTCATAACTCTGCATTTATCACCATACAAAGCTATGATGCATTTATTTGTTCGAATTGCAGAAATAGGTTTGATTATTGCAAATACTTCCCTTGGAGCGATTATCTTTTTATGCTATAAAATGAAATCGGAAGAGCAACTGCTCACATATCTCTAAACTCCAGTGGTGTATAGCCTGTTTTTTGCTTAAAGAAATTAGCAAAGTGTGCGGGGTCGGTAAAGTGCAAATCGTAAGCAATCTGCTTTATAGGCCGTGGACTAAATTTAAGGAGACGTTTTGATTCAATAATAATACGCGCGTGAATAAACTCAAGCACGCTAACACCGGTATGGTTGCGGCACAATTTGTTCAATTGCCGGGCGGGCATATGTAGGAGAGTAGAAAGTTCGGCAACCGTGCGCATTTTTCTGAAATTCTTTTCAATGGTATTGCGCATTTGTATATAATCCAACGAATCGGTTACACCACTGGGTAGTTGCGGCAATTGGAGAGCACCCGAGCATTTACTGAGAAAGGCCGAAAGAAGATCGAGTATCACTTTTCCTTTTAGAGCATCACTGCCTTCGTACTCATGTTTTATTAATTGCAGTAGCGAGCTGAAAAACAATTTTTCGGCTGGTGTTATATCAAATGCGGCAGCTTCCCCTGCATCCATAAACCTGAACAGGCGCATTAGCAAACTGGTGGTTTCATTGCGCATCAAAAAAAAGTCTTCGGTAAAAATGAGCGCGTGTGCCATAAAATTTTTACCACCGTGCAATGCGTGTATCTGGCCAGGCAAAACAATATGTATGCTACCGGCATTGATGGCTACCTCTTTAAAATCAATTACATGACGCCCCTCTCCTTCCAAAAAAATAAAAACCGACCAATACCCATGTCGGTGTTCAACATCAGGCACCTCAAAACTTTCTTCAGTAATAGTTACAAACCTAAAGTGAATATCGCTGGCCGATGTAAAACGGTGAACCGGTGCTGAATTTTCTGTTTTGGCCTGCATTGAGCTATTGGAGTAGTGGTAAAATTATTTTACAAGTAGTAATTTTTTAACGCTGACCGGCTGACCATTGGAACCGACAGAAACAAAATAAACGCCCGCGCTAAACAATGAGGTATTTACCATGGTAGTTTCATTTTGCAAAGCCTGGCGCAGAACCAATTGACCGGTAAGGTCATAAATGCTAAGCTGTGGTGTTTCACCTGCACTAAAACCGGCTTTTACTATTAGCTGATTGCTGGCAGGATTGGGAGAGAGGCTAAAACGTTCTTCTCCGTTTATTTCATTAACTGCGTTTACCCCATTTGGATCAAATATCCATAACTCGCGACCGGCGCTATCAAAATTGGCAGGCACTAACAGCTTACTCCCCCATGTTTTCAAGTCAAACACATCGTGTATACCATTGTTTAATCGACAGTTAAACGGATGAGAAGTATTTGCAGTGGCTGGCATAATAGTGTGGGTTCCGGGACTCGTAAAATCACTTTGCATTAAAACCTGGTTACCGGTAGCGCCATCATAAGCCCCGAAATATATTTGCTGGTTAATGCCAATTAAAAACGGAGCATCGGTGTATTGGTACGAAGGTAAATGATAACCTGCCA